>JBGSTE010000107.1:0-5330 GCA_041736655.1 Phycisphaeraceae bacterium
CCTGTTCAGCGTCGTGCCGCCGCTGCGTTACGACGACGCCCGCGCGATCCTCAACGATGAGCCCTGCGTATTGCTGACCTCCGGCGGCGATGCCCGCGTGCTCCCGGCCGACCTGTTGTTCCGCGGCGCAGGCGGCTCGGAAGACGCCAGCACCAACGACCTCTTTGTCGGCGAAGAGCAGCTCACCGGCGCGCTCATCAGCATGAAGCTCGACCCGCCGCCGCTGGTGGTGTTCATCCGCTCCAACAGCGGGCAGCGTGCGTTTTCCTCGCGTTCGCCGGACCAGCAGCGGCTGGAAGGCGACTTCGACCACGTCGCGCGTCGGCTGCTGGCGATGGACTTTGAGCTGGCCGAGTGGACCAATCCTCTAAGTGATGATCCGCCGCAGGCCAGGCCCGGGCAGAAGACGGTGTGGATCACGCTGCCATATCTGAAGCCCGACAGCCGACGGCGTGAATCACTGGACAACACGCAGAAGGACAAGGTCGCCGCCTTTATCGCTCAGCGCCTCGCCGCCGGCGACAGCGCGATGGTGATGCTCAGCTTCAACCCCGACACGGACCCACGGCTGAAGACCGACCGCCCCGCGGACTCGCTCGTAGCGTACTTAAGCACGCTGGGCATCGAGGCGCAGACGTATCAGAACGTCAGCCGACTACGCGAAGAATCTGAAGAGGCGGACAAGTCTGTCTACAGTTCGGAGATGCTCGTGGACCGTTGGCCCGACTCTGCCATCGTCGGCCGCGCGCTCGATGGCATCGACACCTACTTCTTCGCGCCGATGCCGATGCTGTTTTCAACTCAGCCGCAAGGCGTTACGCAGACTCCGCTGATCGAGCTCACGCTCCCGGCCATGCACGTCCAGCGCACCGTCCCGGATCGCCAGACAGGCAGGTTCACACCCGAGCCCGACAGCCAGCGCGAACGCGTGATGATCGGCGCCGCGATCCAAAAGGCGGACGCACGCCTGATCGCCATCGGGGAAGCAACGTGGGCGCTTGACCAGATCACCTCGGCGGCGATCCTGCCCGATGGCACCAGCGGCCCGGGCCTCGCTGACAAACCCGGCGCGCGGATCGCTTACCCCGGCAACTCGGACCTTTTCGTCAACTGCATCTCATGGCTGGCGCATGAAGAAGACCTCATCGCCGCCAGCCCGCGAACGCAGGATATCCGGCGGATCAAGGCGATTTCGCCCGCCGCCGTGCAGACCTATCGCGTGCTGCTCTGGGCCGGGATGCCCGCGGTGATCTTCACGATTGGCATCGGCGTCTGGCTGATGCGTCGTCGGGCCTGACGCATCACGGGTGCCCACCATGAACCTCAAGGCCACGCTCATCCTGCTTGTCGTCTTCGCGCTGGCGCTCGCCGCGTATCTGCTGACGCGCGGCAGCACCAGTTCAACGACAGGCACCGGCAATACAACCGACAACAACACGCAGGCCAGCGGGCCGATACTCAGCACATCGGACCTCGGCCCCGCACTGAGTCGCATCACGTTTGTTCTGGGCGAGGACGGTGTTCGGCTTGAACTGGCACGCATCGATGGACGCTGGCGTGTAACGAAACCGCACGATTTCCCGGCCGACACCCAGGCGGTCGATGAACTGCTCACGCTGCTCGGCAACCTGCGCGGCTTTAAATCGTCTCAACCTCTTAGCCCCTTCCCCGATCAATCGTCGCTTGCACTGTCTATCGACAACAAAGTGATTGAACTCAGACTCGCTAAGCGTCAAGGCAGCGGCAGAGCGGGGCTCACGCTCGTCAACGGCTCGGACGAATCTCACTTTGACGCCGACGACACGCTGCATGACCTTATCGATCAGTTTGACCAAACCGCCTTTTTTGCAAGGAAAATCGACACCCCGCTCATCACCGCGATCGGCCGCATCACGTTCACCGCCGAAGGCGGCGAGTCGCTGCTGATCCAGGACGCCGGCCAATGGTGGATCGGCCAGGGCGCAGACAGGCAACGCGCGTGGGACCGTGGCATCGCCGGCCAGCCGGGCGTCAACGACTACTTCCACCTGCTGAACACCCTCGCGGTCTACGAACACCAGCCCTACGACAAGTCTGCGGGCCTGGCGCAGTTCGGCCTCGAACGCCCGCTCATCCGCGTGCGACTTGCCCCGCTTGATGTTTCGCCTGACCAACTCGACACGATCACCGAGATACGCGTCGGCGTACCCGCAGACCCGACGGATCAACTCCGTTACGTCAGCTACGCCAAGGCGTCTGCCCCCTCTCCCGCCGTCTTCACGATCCCGACCGCTTACGCGCTGGCGCTGGGCCAGCCCGCGACCAGTTTCCGCGACCCGCGCATCACCGCCACGGCCAGGACGCTCATCCAGTCGCTCACGCTATCAGCGCCCAACCAGCCCGAGCGCGTGATCTCATTTAAGCAAGACGGATCGGGCTTGTATGCCGTTGGAGATGAAGCACCGATCGCACTTGATCGTGCAACCTGTTCAACATTTCTCGACCGCCTTACCGCGCCGCAAGCGCTCGGCTATTTCACCGAGCCTGCGGATCAACTCTCGCTCATCCTGCGCGTCAGACTCGATAAGCGGCTGGGTCAAGCGGCCGAGCAATTTGCGATCTACCAAGACCCCGCGACGACAGCGGAGAAGCCCACCGTGCTGGTCCGGCGTGAAGCCGAGCCGGTCGCGCTACGCATTGATCGCTCGGTCATCGAGCCGATGCTTAACCCGAATTTACTTGCACAATAAGCGTTTTATGCGTCGTTGTGCACGTCGATCAGCGCCGTCTCGCTGCGGGTGGTCGGCGTATCGCGGCGCAGTTTGGCAGAGTCACTGCGTTCGGTCGAGAGGCGTTGGATGTAGGCGTCGTCGACATCGCCGGTGATGTATCGGCCGTCAAACACCGAGCAGTCGAACTGCTCAATCCCCGAATTACCCACCTGCGAACACTCGATCAGATCGTCCAGGTCCTGATAGACCAGCCAGTCCGCGCCGATGTGGCGGGCGACTTCCTCGTCGGTTCGGCCGTGCGCGACCAGTTCCTCGGGCGCGGGCATGTCGATGCCGTAGACATTGGGGAAGCGCACCGCCGGCGCCGCCGAGGCGAAGTAGACCTTCTTCGCGCCCGAGTCCCTGGCCATCTGGATGATCTGCGAGCAGGTCGTGCCGCGGACGATCGAGTCATCAACAAGACAGACAACCTTGTCCTTGAACTCGAGTTCGACGGGGTTGAGCTTCTGTCGCACGCTCTTCTTACGGATCGCCTGGCCGGGCATGATGAACGTGCGGCCGATGTAGCGGTTCTTGATGAAGCCCTCGCGGAAGGGCAGGCCCAGCGACTCGGCCATCGCCATCGCCGCCGTGCGTCCCGAGTCCGGGATCGGCATGACGACATCGATATCGTGGTCCGGACGGATGCGCCTGATCTTCTGCGCGAGCTTGTCGCCCATACGCAGGCGGGCCTTGTAGATCGACACGCCGTCGACGATCGAGTCCGGCCGAGCGAGGTAAACGTGCTCAAAAATACAGGGCGTCAGGCTCGGCTCGGCAGCGCACTGGCGGGTGTGGCACTGGCCGGCGAGGTCGATGTAGACCGCTTCGCCGGGGGCCACATCGCGCTCGACCTTGAAGCCCTGCGAAACAAGCGCTACCGACTCGGAGGCGATCATGTAGTCGGCCCCCCACAGCTCGCTGCGGCCCTTGCCGAAGATCAGCGGGCGGATGCCGTGCGGGTCGCGAAAGCCCACAATGCCGTAGCCACAGATCATGGCGACGACCGCGTACGCGCCCCGGCAGCGTCGATGCACCTGCCGCACCGCCTCGAAGACGCCTTCGGGCGTCAGCCGAAGCTGGCCGACACGTTGCAGTTCGTGGGCGAAGACGTTGAGCAGGACCTCGCTGTCGCTGGTGGTGTTGATGTGGCGCAGGTCCGCGCGGTAGAGCTCGTCCTGCAACTGGCGTGCGTTGGTGAGGTTGCCGTTGTGAGAGAGCGCGATGCCGTAGGGCGAGTTGACGAAGAATGGCTGGGCCTCGGCCGAACTGGAGCAACCCGCGGTGGGGTAGCGGACATGCCCGATACCCATCGGCCCGACAAGCCGGGATATGTGCTGCTGTTGAAACACGTCGCTGACCATGCCCGTTGATTTACGCAGAAAAACCTTGCTGTCCTGGCAGGTCATGATGCCCGCCGCGTCCTGCCCGCGGTGCTGAAGGACAGTGAGCACGTCGTAGAGACGCTGGTTGACTTCGTCACGGGCGACCAGACCGACAATACCGCACATGGGCAAGCTCTTGAGCGGGGTTGGTTCGGGACAGTTCAGGGCACTGTTGAGTCGTGCCGACGATTCCGGAGGGTTCTTCCGTGTCCCGTTGACGAGGACGCTATTAGTTTAGCGTGAGTGCGCGATCACGGCTGAGCGATATCATCAGATTTCACATGCCTAAGACCGCAAGCGCAGATAATCCCCCGCTTCCCCCCGCCGAGGCCCGCGAGCTGCGTCGCCTGCTGCTGGCGTGGTATCGCCGGCATCAACGCCCGATGCCCTGGCGTGTTGTCGATGGTGCGATGCCCGACGCCTATCACGTGCTCGTCAGCGAGGCGATGCTCCAGCAGACACAGGTCGCGACCGTGATCCCCTACTTTAATCGCTTCATCGCGGCCTTCCCGACGATCCACGCGCTGGCCGATGCCGACGAACAGCAAGTCCTCACGCTCTGGCAGGGGCTTGGCTACTACCGACGGGCCCGCAACCTGCACAAAGCCGCGAAGCTGATCGTCGAGCGTTTCGCCGGTTGTGTCCCCGCTCAGGTCGAGCAGTTGCTTACGCTTCCGGGGGTCGGCCGATACACCGCCGGCGCGGTCGCTTCGATCGCTCATGGCACGCAGGCCGCGGTGGTTGATGGCAACGTCGAGCGCGTTCTGTCCCGCCTCCTTCTCATCCGCGAGCCGATCGATACGCCAGCCACGAAGAAAGCGGTCTGGTCGATCGCTCAATCGCTGGTGCCCAAACAAAAGCCCGGCGACTACAACCAGGCCGTGATGGAACTGGGCGCGCTGGTGTGCAGCCCCAAGGCGCCCAAGTGTTTCGTGTGCCCGGTGCGTGGGTTGTGTCGTGCGGTCCGCGAGGCCGACCCGGAAAAGCTGCCGGTGAAGCTGGCGAAGAAGAAGCCAAAGGACGTGACACACGTGGTGATCGCCGCCGAGCGCGGCGGCCGGTACCTGTTCGAGCAGCGGCCCAGCGCGGGACTGTGGTCAAACATGTGGCAATTGCCGACGTGGGAGCAGAGCCCGGATGACCTCGATCAACAGAGTGACCGTAACCGCCGCGTCACTACGCGGGGGACGAGTCG
>JBGSTE010000121.1:0-5299 GCA_041736655.1 Phycisphaeraceae bacterium
GGGTCTTGCGGTTGGTGACGACCAGCAGCGTGAGCAGGAAGCCCATGACGCCAAAGCCGATGACGATCGCGGTGAGGATCAGCGCCTGGGGCAGCGGGTCGACTATCTGCGCCAGCGGCTGCTCGACCGGCGTGTTGCTGGCGAGGATCGGCGGGGCCTTCATTTCAGGGGAAGTGATGGTGGTGATGTCGGCGCTATGCCCGGCTGCCGAGGCGGTCTGGGCCTGCTGCTGCGCGGATTCAACATTCACCGGCGACCCGCTCATCGCGATGATCGACAGGTTCGCCGCGTGGCCCAAAAGGAACACACCCATCGCCACGCCCTTGAGCTCGCGCCCGAGCATGAGGTAGATGCTGACGGCAAAGGTCACGGTCACACAGATCGCGAGGACCATCGTCATGACTCATCGACCTCCTCGCCCAGGCGGACGATCATGCCCACCGACACGCCGATGACGACGAAGAGCACACCCAGGTCAAACCACATCGCGGTGGGCAGGTGGACCGGCTCGCCGACGCCGAAATTAACGTAGGGCGCGCGGGAGGTCAGCAGCGGTAGGCCGAAGATCAGCGGGATCACCGATGTGGCTGATGCGAGTGTCAGGCCGAAGGCGACGAGCATACGCGGGTGGATGGGCATGAGCCGGCCCATGGCCTCGCGGCCGTGCGACATGCGGTAGAGCACCAGCGCGACCGCGGCGACCAGCCCGCCGATGAACCCGCCGCCGGGCGCGTTGTGGCCCTTGAGCGCCATGTAGAGCGCAAAGAGCAGTGTGAGCGGGAAGATGACGCCGTTGGCCGTGCGGAGGATCATCGAGCTCATGCCGTCACCCCCTTGGCGTCCTGGTGTTCAAGCGGATCGATCGCGCAGGCGGGGTAGTCGGTTTCGACTTTTCGCTTGGGGTCGTTCTTTCGGCGTCGGTGCGGGAGCATGGACCACACGCCCATCGCCGCCAGGCCCAGCACGGTGATCTCGCCGAGCGTATCAAAGCCGCGGAAGTCAACGAGGATGACGTTGACGATGTTCTTGCCGCCGCCGCCGCGCGTGCCCACGTCGGGGTCCTTGCTCATGGCGGTGTCGAGTACGGGGTTGCCGAATTCGTCGGCTTCAAGGCCGTAGCTGTGCTGCGCGAGCGTCACGCCCAGCGGCTCGGCTCCGGGGTTGGAAAACTCGCCGCGGTTACCCTCGACGGCGATCAGCGTCATCCAGCCGAACATCAGGCCCACCGCCACGGCGATCGGCACGCGCCAGAGCTTGCCGGTGTCCTTGGTCGATTTTTCCTTGGGCAGCAGCCGAAGCACGATGACGAAGAGGATCACCGAGATGATCTCGAACATCAGTTGCGTCAGCGCCAGGTCCGGTGCCTGATAGACCAGGTACAGCGCGACGACCGCGAAGCCACAGGCCCCGAGGAACACGACACGCACGATGCGGATCTCCGTCATCGGGATCAGGATCGCGGTCAGACAGACGATCAGGCCCAGCAGCATGCCAGGCCAGTACTCGAAGAAGCGCGCCGCTTCGCCGCTGTTGAGGCTCAGCGCCGACCACATCGCCGGGTCTTCATAGACCGACCAGCCAAAGCCCGTGAGCAGGGCGAAGAGGACAAACAGCAGGTAGTGCGTGAGGTTGCCGGTCTGCACAAGGCGGAAGCACCGCCCGCCGCCGGTGACGGCCAGCCAGTACATCGCGGGGTAAATATTGTCGGCAAAGTCCTTGACCGTGCCGCGCCAGAGTTTGCTCAGGCCGACGAAGACGCCCAGCCCCAGCGCGAGCATCGAGCACCAGAACGGGATACTGCTGAACGCATGCGTGATCACGTACCACAGGTTGGGCACGCCGGTTTCACCGAAGTAGTTGCCCGCCGTCGCCGGCTGCTCGAACGCGCCGAAGAGATTGCCCCAGAACAGGCCCGGGAAGAAGCCCCCGAGGAACTGAAGTGACACAATCGCCAGGCCCGGCAGCCAGATCAGGTTCGCCAGCAGGCCATGTTCATGCGCATGCTCGTGGTGATGGTCGTGGCCGTGGTGGTGGCCGTCGGCCTCGGTCATGCCGCCTTTCCAGCCCATCAGCGTGGTCCACACGCGGACACAGATCGCGACGTTGCAGATCGCGGTGACGATCGTCATCGCCATGACCAGCCAGAGCCATGGGTTGACGCTCGCGGCGTGGTAGATGCTGTAGAGGAACAGTTCCTTGGCCTGGAAGCTGATCGTGCCGGGCACGGCCGCGAGGCCCAGGGCCGCGAGCATCATCGTGCCGCAGATCGCCGGGTGTTTCTTGAATGCGCCGTTGAGCTGCGTGATGTCACGCGAGAGGACGTGGCCGATCGCCCCGGCAGCGATGAACAGCGGCGCTTTGTAGAACGCGTGGTTGGCGATCTGTGTGACGTCGAAGTCGATGGCGGCCAAGGTGTGATCGCCGTGGGCGTACTTGATCGCGCCCAGGCCGTACATCGTCATCAGCAGGCCGAGCTGGCTGACGGTGGTGTAGGCGAAGATGCGTTTGAGGTCGTGCTGCTGCAGCGCGACGATGCCGCCGTAGAGCATCGTTACCGCGCCGAAGGGGATGATCAGTTGCGGGAACAGCGGCAGGGCGGCGAACACGGGGAACAGCCGGCCGACGAGGAAGACGCCGGCCTTGACCATCGTCGCCGAGTGCAGGAACGCGGAGACGGGCGTCGGCGCCGCCATCGCGCCGGGAAGCCAGTAGTGGAAGGGGAACTGTGCGGACTTGGTGCCTGCGCCGATGAACATGAGGACGAAGGCCCAGAGCAGCTGCGGGTGATCGCCGGCGCTGAGCATCATCTCTTGCAGTTCGCTGGTATTCGCCAGCATCTCGCTCCAGCGCCAGTAGCCGGTCGCGTTGCCAAAGACCAGCACCCCGCCGAACAGCCCCATCCCGCCCAGGCCCGTGGTGAAGAACGCCTGCATCGCGAGCTTGACGGCTTTCTTGTCGTAGCGGTCCCAGCCGATGAGCAGGAACGAGCTGATCGAAGTCATTTCCCAGAACAGGAGCGTCAGCAGCGTGTAGTCCGCCAGCACGACACCGAGCATCGCCGTCGTGAAGAAGCCGATGGTCGGATAAAAACGGTACAGGTCGTCAGCGCTCGTCGGCCCGGCCTTGCCGAAATAGCCGCGGGCATACAGGAAAATCATCACGCCGATGCCGCTGACCAGCAGCGCGAAGAAAAGGCCCAGCCCGTCGGTCAAAAAGGCGAAGTTGATGTTCAGCGACGGCATCCAGTTCAGGACGCCGGTCGTGAGGTGTTCGACCGCAGCCGCTTGCGGCTTAGCGTGCTCGCCAGGCCCGTCGTCTTGGCCGAAGCCGCCAGTACCCAGGGGCCCGCCGACGTTGATCGCCGTGGCGATCAGCAGGATGAACGAGAGCAGCGGCCCGGCGACGGCGATCGCCATCCGTCGCTCGATCCACGTGCGCGGTAGCCACAGCGTCACGAGCCCGAGCGTGACGGGTGCGAGCACGGCGATCATGACCATCCACACGGGGCTCATGGGTTTCCCTGGTCGAATCCTCGAACAACAGACACGGACCAGACATCATCGGCTTGCGGTGAACGTTGTCTGAACAGCTCTGTCGTGATGAGCGTTTGTGTAACCGAATCGGGCAGGCCGACATAGCATACGCCCGGTAATGTTCGCTGTCAGCCGCGTTCGGCGGGGCAGTCCTCCGGCCTGTTATCGATCGGTGAAAATTGGCGGACCATTCACAGACTGCCACACGGACCCTGTGCATGACGCTCTGACGCTAAACTCTTCGGATGCGACACCAGAACCTCTGGGCACCGTGGCGGATCGACTACCTCAAGGGGCTGGTCGATGAAGATGCGACCAAACGGCAGGACGCCGGCCCGGGCCGATGTTTTCTCTGCGATGCGTTTGAGCCGGGCCTTGATGAATCGGCCTTGCGTGATCGGCTGATCCTGCTGACCGACGAGCGTGGGTCGCTGATGCTCAATCGTTATCCGTACAGCAACGGCCACCTGCTCATCGCACCCAGGGCGCATGTGGCCGACATCAGCGAACTGACCAGCGAGGCGCGTGCGGGCGTGATGGAGCTGGCGTCGCTGGGAAGCCAGTTGCTGCGCAAGGCGATGCACTGCCAGGGCGTGAATCTCGGGATGAACCTGGGGCGATGCGCCGGCGCGGGCGTGCCGGGCCACTGCCACATGCACCTGGTGCCCAGGTGGAACGGCGACTCGAACTTCATGCAGGTCGTGGCGGGAGCGCGGGTGATCCCGCAGGCGTTGGAGGCGAGTTATGAGATGCTGTACGAAGGGATCAGTGACTTGGAAAACACATAAATAACAGCCGCGATGCTACGCATCACCGGCGCGCTGTGATAAGTCAATCATGCTCAGCCGGCGACGCGCACCGACACGGCTAGTGGTGATGGCTGACTCGATAAACAATATCAAAGCGATGAGCAGCACGACACTGTGAATCACATAGAAGTCTGAAGTAAACCAGTTCATCGGATACTGTATCAAGTAATGCACGATTAATGCGGAACTACTCAAAGAAAGCACACTGACGATCCATGGCCGCTTGCGGTCAGTTAAGCGAACAAGCACTGCGGCTAGAATTAAAGCGATTCCCAGCGCATCAATCAACATGTTAAAGAATGCCTCCCCGACTGCGGGCACGATTCCGGCATCTGAAAGTATGATATACATCATCACCCCGCCTGCTTGTTCCGCGATTCGAGTTCGATGCCGATCGTGTGGCGGTTTTCTTTCGTGAAGCAGCGGACCACTTCGCCCACCAGGTCAAAGCCCGGCTCGGTGCCGTGGGGCGCGAAGAAGACGGTGATGCGGCTGCCGACGGCGATGGGCTCGATGGCGGTCGCACCGATGCCGCTGTCGGAGATGTCGACCAGGTCGAGGCTCAGCAGCCTGGCCGGTTCATCGGGGTCCGTGTTGGGCTCGCGGATGACGGCGGTGACCTGGCCCCGGGCCTTGCGTCGTGGATGCCGGCGGCGCTCGAAGTAGAGTGTGTCAGAGATGAACGCTGACGAGTCGTTGATGCGAAGGGCTTGGCTCACGGGTAGCCTCCTGTTCGGATGCTCGCTTGACCGGGGCTACAATGCCCGGCTTATATGCGGGACATTCATCGCATCGACCGGACAGACCTAAAGGTTTACCTGACTTGACTAATCCGAACTCAAAAACCGAAAAATCACCTGCCCACGGAACTGCCCCCGCCCGCAGAATGATCGGCCGGGTCATCCTCGTCGGTGCCGGCCCCGGCGACCCGGGACTGATCACCGTCAGCGGGCTTGC
>JBGSTE010000132.1:0-12144 GCA_041736655.1 Phycisphaeraceae bacterium
GCGTAGCACGCAAACAAACTCGCCGAGCACGCCAGCACCAGCCATTGCCCACGCAGGCTCCGTCGGCCAAAGATCAGCCCGCACATCAGCAGCACCGCCGCAGGCGCCGCACCGGCAAACCAGGACGAGCTCAAACCAACCCAGCCCTGGTGAAGCCAGACAAACCCGTGAACCACCGAGCCGGGGTGCTGGCTCAGCAGTGAATCACTGAGCCCGCCGCCATAGGCCGACGCGCCGCCTGACCCGGCAAGCGTGTTGTTCATCCACAGGTAAATCAGCGTGCCCGGTAGCGCGCCGACAGCAATCAAGGGCAGGCGTGTCAGCCACACCGAAGGTCGACGGATCATCCAGCAGACGCAGGCGATCGCGCAGGGCAGTGCAAAGAACGCGGCGTCCGATGGCCGGGTCAACACCGCCGCACCCAGCGACAGGCCCGCCAGCACGAACAAGAGGCGCAGGCGCGTGCGCAGGCCACGGACCATCAACCAGAGGAACAGCCAGAGCCACACCGCCGACGCCAGGTGCGACATCATCGTGCCTGCGTTGAACCACAACCACGGGCACAACGCGACAACCGCAGCGCTCAGCCCCGCCAGCCGTTGATCGCCACGCTCGGCAACCAGCACGTAAGTCAACACAACCAGCACCCCGGCGAGCACCGCGTTGGCCAGCCACGGCGTGCCCATCAACTCAAACACCGCCAGCAGCGCGGGCCAACCGGCCGGGTACTTGCTGAAGTAGCCGGCATCGCTCACGCGAAAGTGCATCAACTCATTGGCGAAGAGCGCCGGGTACATCGGCGGATCGAGGCTCAGTCGTCCGGACGCGTAGGTACGGGCCTGCAGCAGGTAGCTGGTGCCATCGATGATGTGCGGCATGCCGTCGAGCACGACCGCGCCGATGAGCGAGCCCGCCGCCGTAACCGCCAGGGCAAGTGCAAGGATGTGGCGCAGGCTCAACTGCTTGCGTCTAATCAGCAGCGCAAACCTGGCCCCAAGTTCCTCGGGGATCGAGCAGGCCAAAAGCGCGATGCCAAGGGTGTAGCAGATCAGGCGAACAGCCGGGCGGAATTCGTAAGCGCTCAAACCGCCGGGCCGGAGATAGCCGTACTCCAACCCCGCGATCGAAACGATACCGACAAGGCCAATCAGCAACAGCCCGGCCACCGCGTGACTCGGCAGACGGCGAATCAAGCCCCAGACCGAGGCCACAAAAAAGCAAAGCCCGATGAGCACGACCACGCCCATCGCCCCGATCAGCACGGTGGGCACATGCACTAGGCCGATCGTGATGCCCGCCGACGTGAACTCGGCCCAGGGCATCAGGGCCGCAAGACCGACACACGCCCCGCCGCCGACACCCTGCAGGACCCGCCTGGCGATCGCAGAAGCAGACAGCCGATCGGCGGCGTGGTGCTCGACAACGGGTGCGGCAAGGGTGATCTGTTGACTGGACAAGCCGACGCTCCTGCGCAAAGTAGCGCGCAGCAACGACCACTCAGCCTCGGCTGCGCTTATCGATCATGTCGGCCAGCAGCGCGAACATGGCGGAATTGAGCGTCAGCATGAAAAGCGTCACGGTTTTATCGGTCAGGTTCGGCTCATCCAGCGCGAACATGTCGTAGCACAGACTCAGAAACGTGCCCAAGGCCGACAGACCGATGATCGGCAGCAGCACCCGCACGGGCGCAAAGTACATCCCCGTCCGCGCGATGAGCTGGACGAAGTTCAGCGTGTCGCGCACCGGCTTGATCTTGCTCTTGCCGATCCGCGGGTGGTAATCGATGGGCACGAACAGGACACGGCGGTAACTGGTCAGCATCGCGAGTGTGATCGTCGTCGTGAAACTGAAGCCGCCGGGCAGAAAGTGCAGGTACTGCTCGGCCAGGTCCCGCCGAAACACCCGCAGGCCCGAGTTGATGTCGGGGATCGGCTGCCGCGCGATCCACGACGCGTAGGCCTTGAGAAACGTCTTGGGGATCTTGCGGATCAAGGGGTAGGTCACGTCGTCGCCGGTCCGCGCACCGACAACCATGTCCCAGCCCTCGGCACATTTTGCGACAAGCTCGGCCACGCGGTGGTTGGGGTAGGTCCCGTCGGCGTCGATGATGACGATGTATTGCCCGCGCGCCCGGCGGATGCCGGTCTTCAGCGCCGAGCCGTATCCGCTGTTACGCGAGTGGTGAACAACCGACAGCCCCGGGTCAGCAAGCGCCGCCTGCTCGAGGATCTCGCGGGTGCGGTCAGTCGAGCCGTCGTTCACGACAAGCATCTCATAAGGCCCGGCGTCGACGAGATACTGCCGCAGCGACTGGATCGTCTGCAGGATCGCGCCCTCTTCGTTGTAGGCGGGCACGATGAGTGTGAAGACCGGCTCGGGCATGGGGTGCGTCTCGGGTGCTTAGACGCGTGCAACTATAAACACTATTGCCTCTTCACGCCGCAAGTCGGCCCGGCTGTTGTTCGGTAAGCCGCAGGCTCGGCTGACGGTCGTTTTCATTTCGACGCGTCACCAGCCGTCCATAGGCCCAGTCCAGCGCTACCGCCGCGAAGGGCACCAGCGCCGGCAGCAGCGCATCGCGATAGCGTTGGATGGCAAAGAACACCAGCGTCACGCCGACCGTCACCACGATCGGCCCCAGCCACAGCAGCGACTGCATCGGCCGACGCTTAAGCCCGATCACGATGCCCGCAGCCACACACGGCGCCAGAACGATCCAGGACAACGCCTGCGCCCAGTAAAACGCGCGGTTGTCCGTCGCCTGGAACGGGCTGATCAGGCGATAAAACTTCCAGAGCGTCAACGCCGGCATGTCGGCGCGGTAGTCACGCATGAACGCCAGGGCGTACTGCTTGGCCTGTGCGTCTGACGCCGCTTCGCCCTCGGGTAGTTTCAGGCCTAGCGCCGCTTCAACCTGGCTGGTCGGGATGGCGCGGCCGCGCCATGCGGGGTCGTTGAGCACCAATTCGTTGTTGCCCGCCCACATCCCATAGCCGCCGATCGTTGACAAGCCCGGCGCATCTAGCACGACGGCGTTTCGCACATACCAGGGCATCACGACCACCGACGCTGCCGACACACAAACCGCACCGGCAAGCACCGGCCGCCACGCCCACTGCCGACAGGCCGCGATGCACGCTGTGACAACCACCAGCGGCCCGAGCATGACAAACTGCGGCTTAGAAAGAACCGCCAAGCCCCAGCACAGCCCTGCGGCGGCATGGATCGTCGCCCAACGCTGCTCACGCTGCATCGCGACGACCGACAGATATACCGCCAGCGAAAGCCAGAAGCCAAACGGCGCTTCACTTAAAAAGTGCATCGCGTAATACGCATGGCCAGGCATCACCGCCAGCACGCCCGCCGCGATCAGCCCGGCCCGACGATTAAACACCTGCGCTACGCTCAGGCCCACCCACAGGCAGGTCAACGACGACAGGACGATGAGGATCAGACGTACCACCGCGTACGAGCCGTTGCTGAGCACATACGCCGGCAACAAGGTGAACACCATGCCCGGGGCGCGGCGTGCGGTGGGCTGGCCGTCGGCCTTGGCGTAGCCCCGCCCGGCGGCGAGCTGCTGCAGGATGGTGTCATACTCGGCCTGGTCCGGGCTGGCGCTGACGTCTGGCGCAGCGCCGAGGCCGACAAATCCGACCGTCATCCCCAGCCTCAGCACCGCAGCAAACACCGTGATCAAACACAGCCAGACCATCAATCGCCTGAAGGTCATCGCGCAAACGCAGTTCGGGCCGGCGGTCTGCATGCGTGACTTATCGGCCAACACCGCATCGGTGGGTTGGGCCTGCGGGACAGGCCGATAACGACAGGCGTCTGTGGCCTGTTGGCACGGTGTGGGGTCTTTGACCGATCACATGCGGGGTCTCTATGGAAACTGCAGCGCGATGCAGAACTTTCTGATGAAGCATTTCCTGATCATGCTGGCTGTCACCCTTCTCGGGAGCGCAGCGGCGATCGTGGTGCCTTTCTGGGGCGTCATGCTGTACTACGGCTTCGCGACGCTTCGGCCGCAGTACCTCTGGGAGTGGTCGCTGTCGCAGGCGCCGCAGCTGCGCTGGTCGCAGGCCGCGGGCCTGGTCGCCGTCGTTGCCACGCAGGTCAACCTGCCGACCGTGTTGCGCAATTTCCGTGGGAACAAAGTCATCGCGCTATTGATGGTCTATGCCGTGCTCCTGCTGCTGAGCATGCTCACCGCCTTCAACACCAAGACCGCCTCCTACTGGGCGCAGGAATACGGCAAGGTGTTCCTCATGGCCCTGGTGGCCACGCTCGTCATCCAGCGCTTCTGGCAGGTCCGCGCGATGGGCGTCATGATCGCCCTGTGCCTGGGCTACATCGCCTACGAAGTCAACTTCCTCTACTTCGCCGAGGGCGGCCGACTGGACATCTTCCACCACGGCTACGGCGGCCTGGATAACAACGGCGCCGGCGCGCTGCTCGTGCTCGGCCTGCCTTTCGCTTATTTCCTGGCGACCTCGCCGGTGGGCAAGTGGCCAGGCGCCCGGCGACTCTTTGGCGTGTTCCTCGGGCTGGCCATCATCCACGCCGTCATGATGACCTACTCACGCGGTGCGATGCTCACCGGCGCCATCGGCCTCATCTGGCTGATGCTGCATCACCGCCCGCGATTTCAGGCAGCCATCCTCACCATCACGCTCTGCAGCATGTTGATGCTCATGGCCGGCGTCGAAATCCGCGACCGCTTTGTCAGCACCTCCAACTACGAGACAGACCCCTCCGCCCTCTCGCGATTTGACTCCTGGTCGGCGGCCGCGGACATCGCACTGGCTCACCCCATCCTCGGCACCGGCGTCCGCAACTCCAACGCCTACAGCCAGAACTACGGCGCCGACCTCGCCGGTCGAACCATCCACAACCAGTACCTGCAGATCGCCGCGGACTCGGGCATCCCCGCCGCGGCCATCTACATCTGCATGCTCGGCATCGGGATCTTCGGACTGGGCCGGGCGCGCCGACGTTGCCATACCGCGCAACTCGATTTCGAGACCGGCCCCGAACCCACCGGACCCCACACCCGCAAAGACCTCATCGCCCGCGCACGCGATGCGCGCTCGCTGTGTCTCTCCCTTCAGACCGCGCTGATCATGTTCTGCTTCTCAAGCATCTTCCTGTCCGTTGAACTGGTCGAAGTCCCCTGGCTGTTGATCGTCCTTGCGGGCATCCTCCCGGCCGCGGTGGATCGCCGACTCGAAGGCCTGCTAGTCGACAACGCGGGGGGCGACGAAGACGACAACGAATCGCCTGCGCCGACACGGCGCTTTGGCCCGCCGCCCCCAATGCAGTTGCCCGAACGCGCCGCCGCCTGATTGAGGAAGACACCCCTTGACCGCACTATCCAGCTCGCTTGACCGCCGACTCGCACAGGCCGTCGCCGTCACCGGCCGATGGAAGGACGACACTGCGCGCCGTGCAAGCCTGGCCTTAGTCATCGGCTCGATCGACTTTATCACCCGTGGCGTGTTCTGGGCCTGGCGAAACCGACACTACCTCACCGCCTACAAGCTCGCCAATATGGCGGTCATCAATCTCGAGTTCTTCCTCAAGCGCGAACGGCTCATCGGCCGGCCGTACAAAATGAAGATCGAGTCGACCAACATCTGCAACACCCGATGCCAGCTTTGCCCCACCGGCCTGGGCCTGCGCGGGCGGCGCAAGGGACGCATGGAGTTCAGCCAGTACACCGCGCTGATCGATCAGCTCAAACGACACCTCTTCTCCCTGGACCTGTCGATGTGGGGCGACCCACTCGTCGCACCGGACATCTACGAGATGATCCGCTACGCCCACGACAAAGGCATCTGGACCTACATCAGCTCGAACCTGCACGGCTTTAAGATCGAGCCACGCAAGCAGCGCGACGGGACGATCGCCGAAAAAGACGACGCGACGCGCCTGATCGAGTCCGGCCTGGACATGCTTACCTGCTCCCTGCACGGTGCATCGCAGGAGACCTACGCGATCTACCAGCCGGGCAAGGACTTCGGCGACGCGATCGAAAAAGTCCGACATATCGTCGCCACACGAAAACGCATGGGTTCATCAACCCCTGCCATTCAACTGAATTTCGTGGTGACAAAATATAACGAACACGAGATCGACCGTTTCAAGTCACTGGCCACGGAACTTGGCTGCAAGCCTGTCTTCTCTACTGCATCGATGAACATCCGCTTCCTCGACAAAGACAAGAAGCTCACGCCCCTGGGCCTGGCCCCGGACGTGCTGGCGAACAAGACCAAAGATCACCTGGAGCAGTGGCTGCCGAACAACAAGGACTTCGTGCTCAGCGCCTACGACAAGATGAGGCAGACCGGCACACTCCGCAGCGAGCAGTTCAACGGCAAAAAAGAATACAACTGCTCCTGGCCCTGGCGTCAGAGCGTGATCAACTGGGACGGAACGGTCTCGACCTGCTGCGGCTCCTTTGAAGAGTGGGAAGACATCGCCAGCGTCATCGATCAGCCCTTTGCAAAGGTGTGGAACAGTGAACGCTACCGCCTGGCTCGCCGGAGCTTCAAGAAAAAGCTGACCGACGAACAGGCGAAAGACAACCCCTGTGCACACTGCCCGGGTTTCCTGCTGTAGAAAGAGCCTGTGAGTAAGCCCAAAACGATCCTGCACGCACGCGTGGTGGCCGGCTCAGGCGGCGGCCCTGACAAGACGATCCTGCGCAGCGCCGCCGCGCTGGACCGCTCCCGCTACCACGCCGTCGCCGCCTACCTGCACCCGGCCGGTGATGCGGGCATCGACATGCTGCGAACCAGCGCGTCGCGCCTGGGCATGAAACTGTTTTCGATCCCCGAGCGCGGGCCCTTTGATCTGCGATCGATCCGCCTGCTGCTGGACCTGTGTAACCGCTTGCACGTGGACATCTGGCACGCCCACGACTACAAGACCGATGTGCTCGGCCGGCTGCTGCGACGCTGGCACCCGATGAAGCTCGTCACGACGATGCACGGGTTTACAGGCGAGACATGGCGCACGCGTTTGTATGCAAAGCTCGCCGACGTCGCCATGCGTCGCTACGACCGCGTCATCGCCGTCAGCCCCCTGCTGATGCGCCACGCCGCCGAGCACGGCGTACACCCCGACCGCCTGCGACACGTGCCCAACGCGATCGACCTTGGCGAGTACAAACGCCGACAAACCCGCGCACAGGCCAAGCAGGCCCTGGGCATGCGTACGGATAAGCATGCCTTGTGCGTCGTCGCGCGTTTCAGCATCGAAAAAGGCGTCGATCGCGCGATCAGGTTGTTTGCGAAGCTGCAGAATCAGCGGCCAGAGACCCGGCTGCACCTGATCGGTGACGGGCCGCAGCGCCAGACGCTTGAACAACTCGCACAAACGACCGGCGTCGCTTCGGCCATCCGCTGGTGGGGCTGGCAGCGTGACACGCGACCGATCCTTGAAGCGATGGACACGATGCTCCTGACCAGCCATACCGAGGGGTTACCCAACGCGGTCCTGGAAGCGATGGCGCTGGGCCTGCCGGTTGCTTCAACGCGTGTCGGTGCCGTGCCTGACGTGCTGGACGCTGGCTTGTGTGGTGTGCTGCTTTCGGATGATCCGTCCGGCTGGCCTACGCAGGTACTGCCGATGATCGACCAACCGCTGTACCGCGAGCGTTTGCTCTGCGCCGCGCGGGTCCGTGTCGAAGAGCAGTACGATTTCACCAGGCGGATGCAGCGCGTTTCAGCGATCTACGATGAAGTAGTGGGCGAACAACACCCGCAGTCGACATCGATCGCGATCGCGGCGTAGTCGGTCATCAGGCCATATCGCCGGATGCATCTGTATTACACCGACGCTTCGGTCACGCGCAGGACTTCGTCGACGGTGGTCTGGCCGCGGGCGACTTTCATGAAGCCGTCCTGGCGCAGGGTGACCATGCCGCCCTCGATGCACATCCTGCGGAACTCGGTGACGTTGGGGTTGCCTGCGATGCGGTCGCGCATCTGGTCGTTGAGCAGCAGCATCTCGTACAGGCCCACACGTCCCGCGTAGCCGGTGTTGCGGCAGCGGTCACAGCCCTTACCCATCCAGACCTCGTCGATGGCGATGCCCTGCATGGCCAGGTGCTCGGCGATGTGTTCGTCCGGCGGCCGCTGGGTCTTGCAGTGCTGACAGATCTTGCGGACCAGGCGCTGGGCAACGACCGCGTTGAGCGCCGAGCCGATGAGGTAAGGCTCGACGCCGATGTTGATCAGTCGCGTGACGGCCGAGGGCGCGTCGTTGGTGTGCAGCGTGGAGAGCACGAGGTGGCCGGTCAGCGAGGCCTGGATGGCGATCTTAGAGGTCTCGCCGTCGCGGATTTCGCCGACCATGATGACGTCCGGGTCCTGTCGCAGGAGCGCGCGGAGTGCGCCGGCGAAGGTCATGCCGATGGACTCGTGGGTCTGCGTCTGGTTGATGCCGTTGAGGTGATATTCGACGGGGTCTTCGACGGTGGAGATATTGAGCTTCTGCCGATCCATCTGGTTCAGGGCAGCGTAGAGCGTGGTGGTTTTACCCGAGCCGGTCGGGCCGGTGACGAGCACGATGCCGTGCGGTTGCTTGATCTGGTTTTTCCACATGATGAGCATGTCTTCGGACATGCCCAGGTCGTCGAGGTTCACCTGGATCGATCGCGTGTCGAGGATACGCAGCACGACTTTTTCACCGGCGACCATCGGCAGGGTCGACATACGCAGGTCGAGCTTTCGGCCGTGCACCATCGCGCGGATGCGGCCGTCCTGCGGGATACGCCTTTCGGAGATGTCGAGGTTCGCCATGATCTTGAGGCGAGAGACGATGGCGTTCTTCATGTGCCCCGGCGGGTTCATCGCGTCAAACAGCACGCCGTCGATGCGGTACCGCACCTGCAGCTTCTTTTCCTGCGGCTCGATGTGGATGTCCGACGCGCCTTCCTTGACCGCGTTATAGATCAGGTAATTGACATAGCGGATGACCGGCGACTCGCCCGCCTGCTTCTCCAGGTCCAGGTCTTCTTCGTCGTTCTGGACCAGCTCGACATCGTCCTCGTCGATGTCGGCGATGATGTCGTCGACCGCGACTTCCTTGGTCGAGGAGCTGTCCTCACGGTGCCGCTCGATGGCTTTAGCGATGTCCTGCGGCGTGACGAGCACGGGCTTGATGCTCTGGCCGAGCTTGGCGGAGACTTCGTCCACGGCGATCAGGTTGTCGGCATGCACGATGCCCAGCAGCAGGCGCGAGCCATGCGGTCGGATCGGGATCACGCCGTTCTTGAGGCAGTAGTCTGCTCCGAGGGACTCGAGCTGTTTGACCGACACGATCTTGTCGTAGTCCACGCGCTCGAAGGGCACGCCTGTTGCTTCGGAGATGACGCGCTGGACTTTTGCCGTGTCGGGCGACATCTCCATGACAACATCGACCAGTCGTCGGCCCGGGGAGCGGGCGATCACGTTGCGGGCGCTGGTGAGCTGCTCGGGCGTGATGGCCCCGGCCTTGACCAGAGCGTCACCGACGGACGCGTCGGCGACGGTGAGCTGTTTGCCGGTGTTATCCACGGGCACAGGCAGGAACGGGTCGGCTCCGCTGTAGGAGCGCGGGCCCGCGCCGGTGAGGGCCAAATCGTTATGGAAAGTGCTGTCGTCCAAACTCACTGCCTCCGGGCGCACATCCGATGCGTGTGACGGGCTATCGGCCGCTGGTTACTTGTACTGGATCGTCACGGTAAAGCCGTGCGAATCTGTCGACTTGAGGTGGCACTTGAGCCCTTCGATGGACTGAAGCATGAACCCGCTGTCACCAACGACATCGCCTACGCGGTAGAGGTTGCCGTTGATGAAGGCAATCTTGCCGGAGATCGAATCAACCGTGAGCTGGTCGGCCTTAGCCTGGGCCCGCTTACGTGCCAGCTCGATCGGGTCGGTGGTCGGGCCGGCCACAGAGGTCGTCGGGGTGTGCTTGACGATGTTGCTGATGTCAAAGGGGTCGGTCTCGACCTCGTCTGCGGGGACCTGGTGGTCGGTGGGATTCTGTTGCAACTCGTCGAGGACTTTCTTGCTCTCAGCGTCGGGGGCCTTGATCGGGCCATCCTGTCCCAGCTTCTGTGCCGCTTCCTGCGTCTTGATCCAATTGTCGATCGCGGCCATCGCTTCGCCGGGGTTGCTGTCGCTGGCAATGGCGCCGAGCGTCATGCGCATCCCCAGCAGGGCCGCGACCGCCAGCACGATCACCACGCCCACGGCAAGCGCACTGCCGGAGAGCTTGGCCTTATCGGCATGGGGGTCCAGCCCCAGGGGCTCGCCCTCGGCCATGGCGTCCTCGCCACTGCCGCCGAGCGTGCTGAGCTCGGCCATGGTGTTCTGGCCATCGAGGTCTTCGTCCTGCCCCTTGTTCTTATCGCCGAATCGGTTCATCTCGTTCTCCCGCGTCGTTTGCCGCGTCGTGTAGGTGTCTTGCGTGTAATTACTTGGCCGGGACAGTCTCGGTGTCGTTCTCGAAGAAGATGCTCAGCGTCATCGACGCGCTCATCGTGCCTTCGAGGTCGCCCTTCTTGTCCGATCGCTTGAGCGTCATGAGCGGCACCTGCGTGATGCGTGGCATGCGTTCGAGTTCGAGCATGAAACGGTAGTAGCCTTCGAACCCGCCGGTGATCTCCAGCTGGATCGGGAGCTCGGATGCAAAGGGTCCAGCCGAAACAGCCTTGTCAGGCTTGATCTCCTCGACCTTGAGCTTGTGGCTGCGGGCCAGGTCCGCCACGCGGTTGACGACCACGTAGGTTTCACGGCCGGCGGGCAGCTTCTGCTCGATGAGTTCGATCGCGGCCTTGAGCCTAGCGATCTCTTCGTCGAGGTTGATGAACTGTGCCGTCTTCTTGTCCAGCATGTCGAGCTTGGCGCGTTTGACCTGGATCTCGGCGCGGGCTTCCTGGTGCTTGTTGTTCTGTTCCTTGAAGACGGCGAAGTAGGCAACCGCCGGCATCGCCAGCAGCACCAGCAGGAATACGAGTTCTCTGAGGCCAAAACGCATATCGTCTCTCCATGCCGCTTAGGTCAGGCGCGGCGGCCGTTTCACTCGGTGGTGCCTTGGGTCTCTGCGACGGCGTCCTTGGGCGTGACAATCTTGCCGTCGACATTGATCTGGATATTCTCCGCCAGCGGGTTCTGGATGAGGTCGCGCTCCAGCTCCTCGGGGGCGGATCGCTCGATCAGCACGGACTGGTTGAGTTCCATCGTGATGCCAAATCGAAACAGGTCCGTTTGCTCGATCGTGTCGCCCTTGATGAACTCCAGGCCGACGTTGTTAAAGAGCGGGTGGTGGGTCAGGTTGCCCATGAACTCCGAGACCTGGTTTTCATTCTGCGACACGCCTTCGATCTGGATGAAGACCTGGCGTGGCACGATCTCGATCTTGCCTTCTTTGGCGTCCTTGTCTTTCTTCTGCTTGGCCTTGTCGCGATCGATGGCGACGAGGTTCCGCGGCGCAGGGGTCGCCTTGGTTTCGAGGTTGAATTCCAGCAGCGACAGGGCCGGGGGCATGTTGTTGATCATCTCGGCAAGGATGATCGAACGCGGGACGCGCTCGACGAGTTGCCGAACGACCTTGGCCTTCTCGATCATCTGCTGCTGGCGGTCCTGCAGCTCCTGAATCTGTCGGAGTTGCTCGGCCTTCTTGGTAAACGTCGCATTGACAAGGACCAGCTCGGAGCGTGTGCCCGCGTCCTGCCGGCTCTGGACGTAGAAGGCTGCGCCGATCGCGGCGATCATCACGGTGAACAGCCCGACGCAGATCAGGTTGGTCCGGCGCGCGATCTTGCGATCGAGGTAGTCTTCGGGAAGGAAGCTGTTGGGGTTGGCCATCACATCTCTCCGCCGGATCGAGCCGGCCGGGGGTTTAGTCGTTTAAAGGTTCGCCTCGCTCAGGCACAGGCCCAGCCCGACGGCCCAGCCGGGTTGCGGCTGGTTGATGTCGATGCCGACGGGCGTAAGCCCGGGTGTCCGCATGACGCGAGCCAAGGGGTCACCGACGAAGGTCGGCACGCCGAACGCATGAGCGATCGCCTCGGCCACCAGTCGCTGATGCGCTTCGCCGCCCAGCAGGACGACCCGGCTCACCGGTGCAGCGGGCCGGACCGAGTCG
>JBGSTE010000151.1:0-16113 GCA_041736655.1 Phycisphaeraceae bacterium
ACCTCCGCGTCACCGACCCGGACCAGAGCAAGACCGATGCCATCGACCAGATCGCCGTTTCGATTCAGACCAGCAACGGCGATGTCATCCCCCGGCTGATCCTGCAAGAAACGGGCACCCATACCGGCGAGTTCGAGGCCACCGTCCCCACCGGCCCGGCCCAGGCGCTGGCGTTTGCTTCCGAGTCCGCGCCGGGGCGTGACCCCAACATGGTCATCAGCAGCAATGACTACCCCGGCTGGGCAGGCGATGTCGGCTCCAAGGCCGAGGCCAAGATGTTCATCCTCGACCTCAACGACAACGTCGCGCTGAACAGTATGACCGTTCGCTGTGATGACACGACCCAGGCCCTGACGCACTTTGTCGTCCAGACCTCGATGAACGGCATCGACTGGCAGACCCGCGCCCGCTATCCCAAAGACACCGCACCCTGGGCGGGTAAGCCGCAGATCACCGCGTTCCCCACCTTCGGCCGAAACTTCCTCGCCATCACCGCGCCCGTGGATGGCAAGGTCCCCCAGGACTGGCGTGAGAAGATGGAGATCGCCTCGGCAAGGGCGGACATCAACTACGGCGCTTTCACCGTGGCGAACCTCACGGACCTGAATCTCGACCTGCCCTCCGGTGGACATCCGGGCTATGGGGTACTGATCCGATACCGCGCGCTGTTCTACCAGCCGGCCGCCGCGGTCCGCACGTTTGAGCTCACCGGACTTCACGCCGGCGATCAACAGCAGACGCTGTTTCTGATCGATGGCCAGCCCGCAGATCAAGACGCGCAAAGCCCGATGACCATCACGCGGGAACTCAAGCCCGGCCTGCACGAGATCGAGGTCTGGCACCACGAGTCCCGTGACGCCATCCTCAAGCGTAAGCCTGTTATCCTGCAAGACATCGCCGGGCAGGCGGCACTTTCGCCCTGCCCGGACAGCGTCTTTGACCCGGCGACCTTCCCCGAGCCGGTGCGCAACAGCATCGCCCAGCCCACGAGTGTCACGGCTACAGCCGACAGCCCCGGGCACTTCGAGATCGCATTCGGGAGTCAGACACAAGCCCGGCTGGTCCGCCTGGCCATCGTCGGTCACCAGGGCCCTGCGCCGACCATCAGCAAGATCACCCTCACCGACCGCGCGGGCAGGCAGCGTCTGCCGGTGCCGACCGACTATCAGCAGCTTCGTGCCAACGATCAGCTTGAAGTCGTGCCCGGCGACAGCATCAGTGTCCGCTATGAAGACGACTCGGTGGTCAGCGATCGTCGTGCGGTTCAGCAGAAGAGCCTCACGGTCGCCTACAACACCGCGACGATCGCGGCCTCGTTCCTCACGTACGAGACCGGTGCCGATGGCCAGCGCGAGCTCATCATCGAGCCGATCCGACGATTCAAGCTCGATGACAGTGTCGGCATCCTGATCACTGACCCGGACATGGATCAGACGCCCGAGTCCGATCAGGTCCAGTTCACCGTCAAGTCCAGCAGCGGTGCGAGCGCCACCCTCATCGCGCTGGAGACCGCGCCCCACAGCGGGAAGTTTCTCGGCAGGGTCTTCCCCGTCGAGTCAGAGCCCAAGCGTGATGCGGATCTCGTCGTCGCCCCCGGCGGCACGATCACCGCGATCTACCGCGACCAGGAGAACCTGGACCCGGGCATCCCCACTGACCGCACGGTGACCCTTGAACACGCGCAGTTTCATCAGCCCGCGCTGGCGGTGTATGACACCCGGAGCCAGGCCCTGCCTCCACCTGATCGCGATAGCGATACGGACGAAGACGACAGCGATCGCGGCCCCGAAATCGTCAAGACCCGCCACTCCATCTCGTTCATCTACCCGGACGACCAGGCGGACAAGCAGCCAAGCCCCAAAGCGATCATCGGGTCGACGCTTCGTTTTGATGTGGTCGCCAGCCACCTTGCTTTTGCCAACAGCAGCCAGGCCATCGCCTACGTCCAGACGGAGTCGGGCCGCAAGGCTCATCCGGCCAGCGCTCAAGCGACGAGCAGCATGCCTTTTGATATCCGTGTGCCGGGGACGCTCAAATTGTTTGCAAGCCCATCGCGCACCGCGAAGACCGATGCGCCGCCCGGTTACGTCATCGGCCGAGAGTCGCTGGCGCCCGACAACCGTCCGGCACTGGACGAGGGGCGTTTCGCATTTGCCGTGCCGATCGTGCTCGACACCACACCCGCCAGCAGCTACGCGACGCAGGACGCTGAGTCTTTGCCTTCGTCGATCGTGCCCGATGCGCTGGCCGTGCGCCCGGGCGACAAGGTCTACGTCGGCTTTGCTTACCTGGACCCGCAGGGCAAGGCCCAGTGGCTGACCGCAACCGTCGAGCTGACCAGTGACGCTTTGCTGGACATCATGGAAAACCGATATCGACGCGACATCTCTACGGCGTTTGTTGGTGAAAATCTCTTTGTCCGTGTGATCTCGCCGGACCGTGACACCACGGCGGACCGGGATGTCATCACCGTCACACTCAAGGCTCAGAGCGGTGCCCAAGTGCCCTACACGCTCCGCGAGTCCGAGGTGCATTCGGGCGTGTTCAAGAGTTCGTTCTCGCTGAATTACACGAGCGATCCGGCTGGTCAAGAGCCTCAGTCGGTCGCGTTGTACGGGCTGCCCGTGAAGTACGGCGATACGGTGACGGTCTCCTATCAGCGTGCTGTGACCGAGCCACCCCTGGAGCTGAGCGTGCTCGTCAACAAGGGGGCCGACGGCTCGATCGAGCCCTTTACCAAGCAATATGGCGAAGACAGCGTCGCGGTGCAGACGACCTTCACGCTCGCCGAGTGCTTCTTTGAGTTGGCCAAGCATCACCGACAGATGGAGCAGGAGAGTCTGGCCCGCCGCGAGATGGGGCACGCCCAGAAGCTGCTGGCCGAGGCGATCGCATCGCACTCTGACGCGGCGCTTCAGGCCCATGCCGAGTACCTGCTGGGCAACCTCGCGCAGGAATACGCAGACCTCTCGGATAACGAAGCGGCGAAGAAGGCGATGTACCAGGACGCTCTCGCACGCTTCTCCAAGATCCCGCTGGACTACCCCGACACCGAGTTTGCCCCCAAGGCACAGTTCAAGAAGGGCCTGATCTACGAGAAGCTCGGCGAGGTGGATATCGCGGTCGAGGAGTATGTCAAGCTCGCGTACAAGTACCCCGAGCACGAGTTGATCCCGTCGGTCATGTCACGGCTGGGTGCCTACTTCCAGTCGCAGGGCCAGGCCTACAAGACACAGGCCGAGGCACTGGAAACGCAGACCGACAACGTCGAAGCGCAGGGCCAGGCGCTGGGCCTTCGCGACAAGGCGAAGAAGGAGTTCCGCAACGCAGCCCAGGTGTTCAAGAAGCTCGAGGATCGGTTCCCCAATGACGCGCTCGCGGGGCTGGCGGGGCTTCGTTCGGCACAGAACTTCATGCGGGCCGGCGACTACACGCAGGCCATCGCCGGGTTTAAGAAGGTCGTTGAAGTCGAAGCATACGACGACAAGACCGTTCGTTCGCAGGCGCTGTACTGGGCGGGGATCAGTTGCGAGTACCTGAGCGATCATGCCGAGGCCTACGAGTTGTATCGCCGGGTGACGTTTGATTTTCCGGATAGTGTCTGGGCCAAGCAGGCGCGTGGCCGGCTTGCCGACCCCGTGTTTGCGAAGATCATCGAGGTCGAAAAGGAAGCACGCGAGCGGATGCTTGAGGCACTGAAAGAACAGAAGCCACGATGAACGCCCAGGCCAGACCCAAGATGACCCGGCAGGAAGCCGCCCTGCTTAGCGCGGAGCTTGGCGAGCAGTCGCCGGTGCTGACGCTGTGCACCGGCACGCGCGTCGATACCGGGCGCTGGTGGCGCAGGTCCCGGCTCTGGCTGATCGTCACCGAGTGTGACCTGCTCTTGCTCGCGGCCCGCAAACGCCGATTCATCCAGCGCCAGCCCCTGAGCGCTTGCCGCGACAGCACGTACGCTCACACTACCGGCATGCTGTTGCTTGAACCACGCGAAACCTGGCGGTATGCGGCGGTTTCCCTGCCGCCTACCGACGCGATGAAGGTGCTTGGCCATCTTGAGACAGCCGGCACCACGCCCACTGAGTCCACGTCACCTGTTACGGAGCCCACCGGTGCTTGAACAAATCCTCAAAGGCGGCCCGCTGATGCTGCCGCTGATGCTCTGCAGCCTCGTGAGCCTCGCGGTCGTCTATGACCGCTGGTCCGCATTCCACGCCAACCGAAAGGTCGATACCCGCTCGCTCCGCGCCCGCGTCCTCGCCTATCTCCGCAACGACGAGATCGGCAAGGCGATCGCCGAGTGCGAGGCAGCGCGTGGTCCGCTTGCCTCGGTTCTGCTGGCGGGCCTGCGTTCGTATGATCAGTTGCACCAGAAAGGCGAACGCTCCGAGACGATGCGGATGGTCGTGGCACAGGTCATGGAGGACTACGCCTCGCAGGCGTTGGGCATCGTCAACAAGCGACTGGATGTCCTGACCACCGTCGCCAACGCCGCGCCGCTCCTGGGGATGACCGGCACAGTCACCGGCATGATCGCCTCCTTCGCCAGCCTCAATGCCTCGGGCGACGGCTCGGAGGTCGTCGCGGGGATCTCCGAGGCGCTGATCACGACGGCGGCGGGCCTGATCATCGCGTTGGCGGCCGTGATCCCGCAGAGCGTCTTCAACCGCTGGAGCGACGAGATCGAGCTGGAACTCGAAGAATCCTCCACCGAACTGATCGAACACATCCTCACCCACCACTGACCGTCCACGGAGCGTGTGATGTTCAAGCACCGCAAACGCCAGGCCAGGAAACACCGCAGCGGCGCGATCCCGACGGACGCCTTCGCGGATATCGCGTTCCTGATGATCATCTACTTCTTGGTCGCCACCACGCTGGTCAAGACCAAGTCCATCACCGCTGACCTGCCCACCGGCCAGAAGCAGGCCGATGCGCAGATCCAGGAGACGCCCACCCTCACGCTCCGCGAAGAAGCGATGTATTTCAACGACAACCTCGTCACAATCGAAGGCCTCAACGCCCGCCTGGCCGCGCTGGAACTCGCGGACCAGCAGCCGGAGAAGCGCATCATCCTGCTGGAGGCGTCGGACGCAACGACCTACGACAACTACTTCCACGCGCTCGCGGCGATCAGCGCCAACGGCGGGGTCGTTGCGCTGGTGGAGGAAGAAGAGTGATGTCCAGACGCCGAGGCAACAGCAAACGCAAACGCCGGCCGGTGCTGATCCCTATCGCGAGCATGGGCGATATCGTCTTCATGCTCATCATCTTTTTCATCCTTGCCAGCGAATTCAAGCACGATCGCAAGCTGGACCTGGAGCTGACGCAGTCCGATCAGGTCAAGGAGCCGCAGTTCCCGATCGCGGCGCGGGTCGCGATGGATGCTCAGGGGCTTGTCTACTTCAATGGGGACCCGGTCGACAGCGCCAAGGCGGTCGAGTACGCCGTTCGTGCAAAAGTACTCAACGCCCAGAGCGATGAGCAGCGGCGTGTCGAGTTCACCTGCGACCGATTTCTTCGCAAGGACCAGTTTGAGCCGGTCCTCAAGGCCATCGCCGAGGGCGGGGGCATCATTGAGGCTGTCGCCAAAGAAATCAACAACGACTAACCCCAGGCCCGCGTGAGCACCGTTATGAGTCAATCACCAACGCCCAAAGCACCCGACAAGCCCGCCCCAGCACCGGCCCACGCGATCAGTCCTGACGAGTTGATGTCAGACTTCCGTGGGCACTCGCTCGTGAAGATCATGGTCTTCACGCTGGTGTTGCATGTCCTTGTCTTTGCCCTGTTCAGCCCCGGCTACCTCAAGAGGCTGGTCTTCGGAGAGTCGCCCGAGCCATCCGAGCCGATCGCGGATCTCACGGACCAGCAGCGGATGGACAAGGCCCAGAAGGAAGGCGACAGCGTGCTCCGCGAGATCGCCGACCGTTACGGCCTGACACTCACGCAGCTCAAAGCCCAGCTCGCGTCGGAGAAAGCCCGGGCCAGCATCGACCCGGCAAAGACCGCCGAACAGGTCCCGCCATCAACTGACAAACCCGATCCCGCTTCGCCCATCGAGCGCGACATCACGATCCAGATCGATGGACCGGTCGTGCCCGATCTCTCTGCCGATGATGAAGAAGACCTGTTTGCGCCCGGCACCCCGCGATGAGCCGGACCGCCCCGCGAGTTGTGGATGAGTACGAGATCGACGCGATCCCGACGCAGCCCTCTGCGCCCAAGGCGCGCGTGGTGTCGATTGCTGCGATCCTGCTCGCGCTGCTGGGTGGTGCGTTCTGGAAGATCGGGCCCGAGGCCTTGGCGCAGTGGCTCACAACCCATGCCGCAGTTGAGATCCACCTCAAGGCTGGCCCGACCGAGTCGGTGACTTATGATTGGCTGATCCAGGCATGGTTTGTTGTTCTAGGCGCAGTGGGCGCGGCTTGTGGTCTGGCGGGTCTGCTGAGCCTGCTGCGCACCGGCGTGACGTATCAACTGCTTCGCGCTTCGCTGTTCCTGGTCTATCCCGCGGTGCTCGGCTATGCGTTGATCGTGTGGCTGGCTGTCTTCTCGCTGCTGGATGCCGCGGTTCAGATCAACGGCAGTGCTCAGGACCGCGCGACAGCGACGCTGCTGTGGTGGAGCTTGAGCTGGCCCGCTCTGGCGATCGGGCTTTACGCCGCCTGGCTGCATGTCATGCTCTGGAGCCGGTCCGTCCATGCCGCGTTTACCCGGCAGGTGGGCCCGGCGATGCGCGGCGACCAGATCCTCGAAGACTGGCGCACGCACGGCAAGGACCCCCGCTCACGCCTGAGCTACTACAGCAGCTTTGCGACTCACCTCTTGATCATCGTCATCATCCCCCTGCTCCTGCAGAGCCGCGGCTGCGTCGAGCCGTACCGTGTCCCCCAAGGCAGCGGCGAGCCGGCCGTGGCACAGGTCAAGGTCGTCAAACAGAAGAAAGAGAAGAAGAAGCTCACGCTTCGCCCCAACTCGGCCATCATCTTCGAGATCCCCGACCTGGACGACACCGAAGTCGACAAGCTCATGGAGCAGTTGACCCAGGCGACCTACGAGGCTTCCGCCAACACCAAAGCAGGCAAACTCGGCCAGGGCGGGGGCAAACAAGGCGGCTGGCCCGAGGGGATGGAGGACTACAAGATCCGCTTCATCCGCCTGGACCACGGTGGCGTGGGCTGGGACGACGGGATGAAGGACACCGACGCTGACATCAACTTCCTCCACGCCTTCGCCAAGGCCACGGGCTTTAACAAGATCGCTTCCAAGGGCGAGAGCCACGCCATCGCGCTGCTGGAGAAATACCCCGAGGACGGCTTCCCGCCCTTTGTCTACCTCACCGGCAACGGCGGGATGGGACGCACCAACTCCAGCGACTGGAAGATCCTCCGCGAGTACTGCCTCAACGGCGGCATGCTCATCGCCGACGCGGGCAGCGCCGACTTTGACCGTTCGTTCCGAGAATTCATCAAAAAGGTCTTCCCCGACAAGCCATTACTCGATATCGCCGACGACGACATACTCTACCAGTTGCCCTACGGCTTCCCGAACGGTGCCCCGGCCTTCTGGGCCCACGGCGGCTCGCGAGCCCAGGGCATCAAGCATGATGGGCGATGGATCGTGTTCTATCACCCCGGCGACATGAACGATGCATGGAAATCGCCGGGCTATACGGATGTGACGCCCGAGCTGCGCGATGCGGCCAATCAACTCGGGATCAACCTGGTTTACTACGCCTTTAACCAGTGGAACGACGCGGTGACGCAGAAGCGCAAGTAAGGAAGCCTCAACAAGCATGAACTGGGAAATCTTCAGTTTGGCCGGATATGCGAGCGTTGCGCTCTGGGCACTGGTGCCAGTGCTCTGGCTGGCGCACGGCTTGATCCGGCCGCGGCGCTGGCTGGGACATGTGGCACTCGCGGTGGCGGCCGTGGCGTTGGCGCTGGCGCTGGTGAACTCGAATACCTATATCGCTCGGATCCGGGTCGATCAGACACAGGTCATCGAGAAGGAGATGGCCGCTCGTGACCTGGCCCGCAAGCAGGCCGAGGCTGAGCGTACCCGGGACGCGGCGGATATCCGCTTTGCCGAGGACGCCGCGGGCGACCACTTGGACAAGGCGGGTTTGGATGACACGGATCTGGCCTTCTTTGAAAGCTTGGAGTATGGCCAGAGCCCGCAGTGGAAGAATCAGAAGCAGACCCGCGATGAGTCGTTGGGCCAGACCGATGATCTGCAAAGCCTCATCGGCGCGAATCAGGAGCAGGCGGGTGTTACGGTCAAAGGTATCGAAGAACCCGAGGCGGTTGAACCGATCCTGATGTCTGAAGCCGACAAGCTCACCGCCGACCGCCTCGATTCCGCCAACCTGACAACGAGCCGGCTGTTGCTGCTGCTGGCGTTCTTGTTTGTCGTGGTGGATTACGTCAAGCGACTGAACGTCTACCGCGAGTCGTATTGCCCGCTGCCGGTGCCCAGCGCCTGGGCCGATGCGCTGACCGCCCGACCTGCCATCGCCACACGGCCGGCTCAACCCAGGCGTTCACTGCTCCAGGAGCTTCAAACGATTTCGCGGCGTGGCGAGGTCTTCCTCTACCTCACCGATGACTTGGCGGTAGCGTCGCAGGCGGCTACCGCCATGCCACGCCTGCCCGCGGGCCAGTGGCCGATCCATGTCATCAACGCTGGCGTGGACCCGAAGCTGGACGATGAGTTCCTTTTTGAGACGCTCTGGTTTACGCGCAACAGTTTTGTGATCGACCGGCCCGAGCGTGCGCTGCCGCTGTTGGAACGCTTTGTTGACCTGCTTGCCCGACGAAGAGCCTCACGAGCACACACCCGCAGGACCGTCCACCTGATCTGGGACCTGCCCCAGGCAATCCCCGGCCCGGTACTGCAACGATTCGAAAACCTTGCCCGCAAGACCGGTTTCACGCTGCTGATCTGCCGCCAACCCGCGCACACAGAGAACGTTCCATGATTACCCTTCAAGCACACCACACGTTTCGTTTGCTGCTCGCCCTGCTGGTGTGTCTGCTGACCTGCCCGACTTTTGCTGACGAGCGCACGCTCAGCCCCGAGCAGCTCCAGGCGTTGGAGAACGCCGGCGAGTTGGATGCGGACACCACCGCCCGCCCCGCCAAGCTGCCGGACCTGACCAAGGCCGACCCGATCGGTGAACGCGAGAAGGCCAACGAATGGCCCCTTGGCCCGACGGGGTTGTTCGGCTACATGAACGGCGGGCTGGAGGGCGATCAGATCGAGGTGACGCAGGTGCAGCCCGGCTCCCCTGCCGACGGTGTCATGCGCTGGGGCGATGTGATCATCGGCGTCGACGGCAAGAAGTTTGTGCCCGGGCAGAACATGGGCATGGCGATCGGCAAGGCCATCATCGAGGCGGAAAAAGAAGAGAACAAGGGCCAGTTGAAGCTGCTCGTCTGGCGTGACAGGAATTTCATCGCCCGCAACGGCAAGCGGAATATCGCAGACGCGGACGTCGGCGCGTTGATCGACAAGGCCCAGGGCGACACGACGCTTTACGACTGGATTCCAGACGATCAGCGTGCACAAGCGGTGCGCAGCGATAACTTCAAGGAGTTCCCGATCGATAGCCAGGTGCTGGAGATCACGCTCAAGCTCGCGGTGCTGCCGCCTTACAGCGACACCTCGCCGTACGACTGCCCCAAGGCCAGGCGGATCCTCGAGAACGCATGGAAAGTGCTGGAAGGTCAGTTCGAGGCGGGCGCGATTCGAGCCGACCGAGGCGGGGCCATCGCCGCGTTGGCGCTGGTTGCCTCGGGTAAGCCCGAGCACCGCGAACTGGTTCGCCAGTGGGTACGCAGCCCCAACGCGAAAAACTGGCACCCGAGCATCGAGGGAACCATGGACATCATGAAGCCCGGCGGCTACCAAAGCTGGCGGATGAGTTTTGATGGCCTGGACTGCGCGATCTACTACCACGCGACGGGCGACGAGTTCGTGCTTCCGGCGGTCCGGGAGTACGCGATCCATACCGCAAAAGGTCAGGCCGGCGGCGGCTCGTGGGGACACACCTTTGCCTGGCCGAGCTTCAACGGCGGGCAGCTGCACGGCATGAACCCCGGCTACGGCGCGCTCAACGCCGCGGGCAACCGCTGTTTCATGCTCCTGGCGCTGGCCAAGAGCCTGGGCATCGAACACCCCGAAATCGATCAGGCCATCGAGCGTTCCAAGAAGTTCTTCGGCTCTTATTACGAGAAAGGCGCCGTGCCCTACGGCCACCACGGCGCCGCGGCATCCGACGACAGCAACGGCAAGAACGTCGGCGTCGCCTTCGCGTTCAAGCTCCTTGGCGATAACGAGCGGGCCAAGTGGTTCGCGCAGATGTCTTCCCACGCCAGCTTCACCCGACGCGGCGGGCACGGCAGCGGCTACTTCTGGCACTACTCGCCATGGGCCGCGACCATGCTCGGACCAAAGGCCACGATCGCAGCCCACCGCAACCTGCGATGGCGATACACACTCTGCCGTCAATTCGATGGCAGCTTTACCCTGCACTCGAACTACGGCACGGAGAACCTGCGAAACCCCACCGCGACCTACGTGATGCACTACTCCGCGCCGATGCAGCAGACCTTGTTTACCGGTAAGGACTCGGACGAATCGATGTCCTGGTCGGATCAAGAGTTCGCCGATCTGCTGACGATCGCGCAGGGGCAGTTCAATGAGCCCTCTCTGTTTGAGCAGGCCGGCCCGCCCGTTGCACAGCGGAGTACCGATGAAGTGTTTCACTACCTCGGCGTGTTTATGCCCAAGACACGCAACGCCGTTGCCGTGGAACTGGCCAGACGCTATCTGGCCGGCGAGAAGGACATCCTGCCGCGTCTGGCCGAGCTGCTTGTCAGCGACAACCCGCGTCTGAGAGAGGCGGCTTGTCGTGCGCTGCAGGCCTGCGGGCCCGACGCGACACTGCAATACATGTCCGGCGTCGCCAAGCTGCTGAACGATGAGCAGGAGTTTGTCCGCATGAGCGCGGTGCAGACGATCACCCAGGCGTCGCAGTCCGTCCAGACACAGGCCGCGGTGCTGCAGACAACGATCGGCCACCGTGACAGCGAGACCATGTCGCCCAACTCCGTGGCGTCGATCACCCAGGCCGCCCTGTTCGCCGCCGGAAGCAAGCTGGCGACCTCGCCGTTTGATGCGGGCCTGGACGAAGACCTCGTCCACGATGCACTCGAAAAAATCCTCACGCTCGACCCCGCCGGCAATCGACCGCTGCTCGGTAGCCGCGACATCGCCTGGGGCCCGGACACCGCCGCCCGTATCGCCGGTCCGCTGATCTATGCCGCCGAGCACGAGCAGATCGCCGACCAGATGTTCTCCAGCCGGCGACCGAACACGCTCAAGTTCCTCGCTCGGCTGGGCTACCAGGAATCGATCGACGCCAGCGCGAGCTATCTGCGCCAGTACCTGCTGATCCCTCGACAGATCCGCAGCAAGGTCTACTACAAGCGAGGCCAGGTCCTCCCGCAGTACCTGATGGCCAAGCCCGGCAACGCCCGGCACCTTCTGCCGGACCTCTATCGCTGGCTGGCCGACAAGCCGTTGGACCTCGCTTTCGCGGGCAACAAGGACGAGCCGGCGATTGCGCTCTACGAGTTGATCAACAAGCTGGAGGCTGCCGAGCCTGCGACACCGCTGCCGAGCCTGGCCGACGACGCGTCAAGATATTTTCAGTCCCAGCTTGATTCTCTCCCGAGTCAGGACGAAAAGACCGCCTTCTGCCGACGCTACTTGTTCGCCACTGAATCGCGGGACGATCTGCGTAAGATCAATAGCCTTTCGTACCTTGTAAAAACCCGCAAGAGTGAAGCGTTTGCCGACCTGCTGCCCTACCTCGGACACGCATCATGGCGTTTGAGCAGCCACGCCCAGGCGCTGGCGGTTGAACTGGCCAGGACCGAGGGAGACGCGCCTCTCATCCAAGCCCTGCCGACCGCCAGGCCGCACACCGCTGAGGCGATCCTCGCGGTCCTTGGGCAGACGAAGACCGACGCCGGGCGACTGCTGATCGAGGAGGCGCTGACGCACGAGGCCCCCGCAGTGCGCGGCGCAGCAGCACAGGCACTGATCGCCCACAGCGGCGAGCCCGCACTGTCCATCGTACTCCAAGCCATGCTCAGGGAAGCCTCGATCCCGGCACTGAACGGTTTCGAAGACGCGGTTGTCTCGCTGCGTGATCAGCCCTCCGCGTCCGAGTTGATCCGGGCCAAGGCCATTGCCGCGCTGACGGACAGCGCCCCGCCCTTGCGCGACAGCCTGGTCTGGCTGCTGGCGCAGGTTGGCGGGCAAGAGGCCATGGACACACTCGCCCAGGCGCTCGAGACCCAGGACATCGCGTACTACGAGGCCGTCGTCAACGCCCTCTCGTACTCACCCGACGCCGCTGCGGACAAGCTGATCCTCAATGCGATCCGTGACGGGCTGAAGACCACGCGAGCCGAGATCGCCGCGAAAGAGGGTGTTCGGCGAATGGTCATTGGACCCCAAGGCCTTGGCCAGCGGCCGATCGAATCGCAGCTCGACTACGCCCAGGCGGTGCTCGAAATGCTGCTCAACGACGACACGATCGCCTACCTGGGCCGAATCAAGACCGGGCGATGCGCTTTCATCCTGCAGAAGGCCATGCGTCGCGGCGCCCCCGCCTCCGCCGCACAGGCGATCATCCAAGCGACCTCGGACCTTTCCAAGGCCGACAAGAAGGACCGCCAACTCGCCGAGTCAGTCCTGGTCGATGTCATCGAATTCATCGAAGTCACCTACATCCGCGGAACCTCCGCCGACTTTGTCAAAAAGAGCAAGGACGAGCAGATGCTGTATCTGAGTTGGAAAATGATCTCCGCCCAGGCTGGCAAAAACCTGCTCAAGCTCACCGAGCAGAAAGAGCCCGCCCCGCTGCCGGAGTTCGACGACCGCGACCTGGATTTCTGATGCCCCGAAAGGAAAAGCCACCGACTGGACTCGAACCAGCGACCTGAGCTTTACGAAAGCTCTGCTCTACCAACTGAGCTACGGTGGCGTAAAGAGAGATTCTAGCGGGATACGGCCGATCGGGGCAAGTCTGTGACAAGTGCCCAAGGATGCGGATTGGCCTGCGGGCCGATGCGACGTATCATGCTGCTTGCCTGCCGCCACCTTAGCTCAATTGGCAGAGCAGCGGTTTTGTAAACCGCAGGTTGCCGGTTCGACTCCGGCAGGTGGCTTTTTCACCGTCGCACTGCCAACTCGATTGTCCAACTTCATAGTCCTCATTCGGGATATTGTTCGGCTGCCGATATCGCGATAGAAGATTTTCATTGTGGTCCTCGGCAGCGGCTATTGAGCTTCAAAAACTCCAGTTCGTCAATCTCGGGTAGGACTGGAAGCAAAACCTGTCAGTGATGCCCCCAGCCCACTGGGTCGCTCTGCGGTGTTCGACATGCTTGCAGCGGATTGAGCGGTGCTGTGTATGTTTGAGCTACTCCCATGCGTTGTTTCAGGCTACGCATGTGTAACAAGGAAAGTCGCGATCGCGTTAAAATAAGGCTTTGGAAATTGCATCTGCGACCGTATAATTAAAACGTCCATTTCCATCTCAGGAGATAAGAACATGCGCTCGCAAACGACATTAAACCTGGTCACGTTCACTACCTCAGCCCTGCTGATGGCTTCGGCTCATGCGGTGCTCTGGACGCCAGCCGAGATTACGACGACGATCTGGCTTGACGCGGAAGACGCATCGACCCTCACCGAGGACACCGGCGGCGTCGCACAATGGAACGACAAGAGCGGCAACGGCTTCGACGTCACCCAGGGCAGCGCCGACCGTCGGCCGGACCTCCTCACCGGCGGATGGAGCAACGGCAATGACTCCCTGAACCTGACGCAGTACAACGGCGCAGCACAGACTCGCAAGGACACGCTCGGACGCAATGTGACCAACGACGGCATCATCGGCAACGCCTACACCCTCTTTGTCGTGGTTGATGCGCAGTCCCTAGATAACGAGGAGTGGATCCACACCGGCAGAACCACCACCGGCAAGGAAAACCGCACGCAGATCAACAACAACGGCGTGAAAGTTCGTTCCGATGGCAGCAACGGTGGATCGGGTAACGGCGCTTATGTCGCCGGAGAACAGATCCTGCAGTTCACACTTGATGCGACATTGAGCGAAGTCCGTCGCAACGGCGTGCAGATCACCGGTAACAGCGGCACGTTTGTCCCCGCTGCGCTGACTGGCGACTTCACCATCAACGGACGAAACTCTGTCGATGGCCACGCGGGGATGACCGGCGAACTCGGTGAATTCATCTACCTGGCTTACAACCCCGACCAGACCACGCGCGAACTGATCGAGGGCTACCTCGCGTGGAAATGGGGCCTGCAAGCCACGCTGGATATCGCCCACCCCTATAAGAACGCGGCGCCGCAAACTGGCGGCTCACCCGCAGATCTCGACAACGACGGCGATGTCGATGACGCGGACTTCGGCATCGCCTTCGCCGCGTTCACCGGCCCGGGCGGCGTAAGTAATTCGCCTGCCGACCTGGACAACGATGGCGACGTCGACGACGCGGACTTCGGCATCGCCTTCGCAGCCTTCACCGGGCCCGGCGGTGCTGCCGCAACGGTGCCCGAGCCGACCTCGCTGGTGTTACTGCTGGCCGCAGGTGGATTACTCGTCACGCGTCGACGACGCTGAGCATGACGCCACGGATGTTCGCATTACAAAGTGCCAAGGAAAGATCGGATCTCACGCGACAAGCATAACGAAGCTGTCTGTGAGTGCGCGTTATTCCCGGGATGACAAATTTCCCGACAAGCCGTGCGTAGCTGAGACTTTTCGGCATGGGGTAAGCAATGCCCACCCCTTACTTGAAGTAATACAGCTTCGACTCGCTGCGCAGCAGGATGTGGTCGTTGATCGGCACGATCGTCGCGATCTGTCGCTCGGGCATCTCGCTTGTCGCGACCAGGGTCATGCCTGTGTCCGTCTCGCTTGCGACGAAGATCGCGCCGTCTTCGCGCGCGAAGTAGAAGTTCTTGCCCGCTTTCACCGGCGAGCTGTAATACTTCGCCGCCGCACGCGGCAGCTCAAAGGGCTTTTCCCACAGCTTCTTGCCGTTGGTGATGTCGTAGCACATGAACTCGCCCTTGTCGGTCAAGAGGTAGGCCCGGCCATCGACGGCAATCGGCGAAGGCACATCCGAGCCGATGCCGCGAGCGACTTCCTGGCCGACGTGGGCCTTGGCGGTGATGTCGCCGGTGCCGCCGAGCTTGACGAACGCGATGAAGTCGCCGCGGCCAAAGGGCACGATCGCGTGGCCGTTGGAGATGCCATGGGAGGCGATGACCCGCCACATGGGTTGATTTTCCGGGTTGAAGCCGCCGCAGGTCCAGATGAGTTTGCCGTCCAGGCCGTGGCCGGTGAGGTGGTCGGCCCCCCAGGTCACGATCTGCTGGACGCCATCGACCTCCGCGACGATCGGCGTGGTGTAGGCCTGGTCCGACTCACGCTCGCACTTGAAGTTGCGCAGCGTCCGCCACGCCACCTCGCCCTTGGCCTGGCTGAGCGCGACGAGGTAGGACTCGCCCTCGTGCATGACGGCGATCACGACATTGTCGCCCGCCAGCACCGGCGAAGTGCCCAGGTCCCACCAGAGCGTGTCCTTGCCGTACTCTTCCTGGAGATTCATTTTCCACAGGATTTTGCCGGAAAAGTCCAGGGCCGCGACCGTGCCGGACTTGTAATAGACAAACACATGCTTGCCATCGGTCACCGGGGTGGGGTTGGAGCCGCTGGCGTTGCGGTGCTTACCCGGCCGCTGCTCGCCGAGCTTGTGCCGCCACTGTTCCTTACCCGCCAGGTCGTAGCACAGCACGCCGTCTTCGCCCTCGATGTCGCAGGTGATGAAGATGCGATCGCCCCAGACGCAGGGCGTGGAGCTGCCCTTGCCCGGCAGGTCGATCTGCCACACCGCGTTCTTGGCCGGGTCAAGCTGGACGGGGTAATCACCCGCCGGCGCGACCTGATTAAACGTCGGCCCACGCCAGCCGGGCCAGTTCCCGGGCTCAGCCCCTGCCGAG
>JBGSTE010000174.1:0-6029 GCA_041736655.1 Phycisphaeraceae bacterium
TCGCACAGCGTTCACACCCCCAGCGCCCGGCCGTTGGGACGCGCAACGATCAATAAGAGCAGCACGCCGAGCACGATCAAACCGCCCGGCAGCATCGCACGCATCAGCACCGCACCCAGCACCGCCAGCAAGGCGCCAACCACCAGCACACCCCAGACTTGATACATGCCCTTGAGGTAGCTGCCCGGCTCCACCGGCCGACCATCCCACAACGCCCGGAAACAATAGCTCCGCAAAATCAATACCGCCCCGCCCAGCAGCACCAGCCACGCCAAAGAAAGACCCATCAGCACCGAACCGGCCAGTACCGCGGAGCCTGAACCAGATTCGCCCGCCGCCGGCTGCGTTGCCAGCACCGCAAGCAAACCCCCCGACGCGATGACCAGCAGCGTCATCCATGTCCGCCAGCCGGCACGCAACGCCTCACCCGGCTGCAACTGCTTGCGTCCTCTACGGTCTGTGGTGGGCATAACGATGGTCTCCTGATCGTGCCAGAGTGTACCAAGCTGAATCCCAAGGCAGATCCTCCCCGAAGCCGGCCCTGGGCACAGCGAAAGTCCGGATCGAGTTATCCAAAAAATAAAACCGAGATCCGCACCTTCCCCACACTCAGGACCGGTTTCAACAGCATCGGCATCAACACTCAGTCATAAGCCGACACCCTTTACACCAGTTATCCACTACTCTGGTCAGCCCATGACCAAGCTCTGTGTCCCCATCATGGTCGATTCCGCCGAGCAGGCCCTGGCCGACGCCCGCGCCGCGCGCGACGCCGGAGCCGACCTCGTCGAGCTGCGTCTGGACAGCTTCACCGACGACCGCGACGCCACCGCCGCATTGGTCAAGGCCTGCCCGCTGCCCTGCATCGTCACCATCCGCCCAAGTTGGGAAGGCGGCGAGTACGACGGCGATGACCTGCAACGCATCGCCCTGATCGAGCACATCGGCGTGACCTGTCAAGGCCAGGGACCGGCCTACTTCGACGTCGAACTGGCCGCCTACGGCCGCTCGGCCAACCTCCGCCAAAAAGTCATGCTCGTGGTCGATCACGAAGACCAGCCCCGGCCTACCGACACCGGGCTGATCCTCTCCTCGCACGACTTCACCACCCGGCCAAGCGATCTCATCCGCCGCGCCAAGGCGATGAACGACTACCAGAGCTGCCGGGTCGTCAAGCTCGCCTGGGCCGCCCGCTCGCTGCGCGACAACCTCGAAGCCTTTGAACTCATCCGCCAGCGCACCAAGCCGACGATCGCGCTGTGCATGGGCGAAGCAGGGCTGATGTCGCGCGTACTCGCCAAAAAATTCGGCGCGCTCCTGACCTTCGCCGCCATCGACAAAAAGCGCGGCACCGCGCCGGGCCAACCGACCATCGCAGAGCTCAAGTCGCTCTATCGCTGGGACCATCTCGATGCCGACACGCGCGTGTATGGCGTCATTGGCTACCCCGTCGGCCACTCGATGTCGCCGGCCATCCACAACGCGGGCTTTGACGCCATCGACTTCAACGGCGTCTACCTGCCCCTGCCCATCCCGCCCGAGTACGAACATTTCAAGGCCACCGTCGCCAGCTTCCTCGCCGAGCCTTCGCTGCACTTTCGCGGCGCCTCGGTCACAATCCCGCACAAGCAGAACCTCCTTCGTTTTGTTGAAGAAATGAAAGGTGAGATCGAACCCCTGGCCGCGCAGATCGGTGCGGCCAACACGCTCACCGTCCGCGAGGACGGCTCGCTTTACGCGTCAAACACCGACTACGCCGCGGCGTTGGATGCGGTCTGCGATGCGATGGGGATAGGCTCAGAAGAACTCAAGGCCAAGCGCGTGGCTGTGCTCGGGGCCGGCGGCGCAGCCCGTGCGGTGGTCTTCGCATTCAAACACTACGGGGCGGACGTCGCGACGTATAACCGAACGCTTGAGAAGGCCCAGGAACTCGCGCATGCATCAAACTCGTCTGCGGCACCGCTCGACAAACTCGCCAACGCCGATTTCGACATCCTCATCAACTGCACACCGATTGGCATGCACCCGCACATCGACGCGTCGCCGTATGACTTCGCACATCGAACATCAAACATCGAACAAAACCCGCTGGTCTTCGACACGATCTACAACCCGATCGAAACGCGTCTGCTCCGCGAGGCGAAAGCCGCGGGCTGCGTGACCATCTCGGGTGTCGAGATGTTCGTCCGCCAGGCCGCGGCCCAGTTCGAGCTTTGGACCGGCCAACCCGCGCCGATGGATCGCTTCCGCGAGGTCGTGTTGCAACGGCTCAAGCCATGAACCTCACGCCAAGGCGCCATGACGCAAAGTTAAGCAATCCAACAAAAATCACGGAGGACACAGAGGCACGGAGGGCACGGAGAAAAGCTTTTGAATCCAATCGACCGCATTGCTCCGTGACCTCCGTGTTGGATCGATGGTCCGATGCAAGTGTCTTCGATCGACCGAGCCTACAATCCCGCAACGATGACCGACCCGACCCCCAGCACGACCGCGCCCCGGCCAGGCAGCCGAGCGCCCTACCGGCATGTCGTCCCGCCGGGCACACACACGCTGGGGATGTGGCTGTTTCTCGCGACCCTGACCGTGCTCTTTGTCGCCGGCATGCTCGTCTATGTCATCGTCCGCATCACCGGCACCTTCGAGCGCATCCACCCGTTGACACGTGAGACGATCGCGCCCACCGCCCCGCCGCTGCACTCGATCGACATGCCGCTGATCCTCTGGCTGTCGACGGGCGCGATCCTGCTCTCAAGCTTCACGATGCACCGGGCGCTGGACAACGTCGTGCACGAAAGGCAAGACCGCTTCCGCCAGGCGCTGTTGACGACGCTACTCCTGGCGGTGCCGTTTTTCCTCGCGCAGGGCGCTGGGCTGGCGACGCTGCTGGGTCGAGCGGCAGCCGGCGGAACCGCGCTGCAGAACGCGATCGTGTTTCTCATCATCGTGCACGGGCTGCACCTGGTCGGCGGGCTGATCCCGCTGGCGGTCATCCTCAAGAACGCCAACGCCGGCCGATACGACCACGAGTTCTACACGCCGGTGAAAAGCCTGGCCATGTACTGGCATTTCCTCGATGGCGTGTGGATGGTGATGTTCGCGACGTTCCTGGTGCTGGGGTGAGCGTTCGGAACGCGTTGGTGAAGTTGCAACAGCCGGCGGCCTACGGACGCCGGACGCGAAAGCAGTTGTTGTCAACTCGTCCGGAGCCCGTAGGTCTCCGGCTATGTTTGAAGTCGATCACTACTTGAATACAGAATCAGAACCCGCCGAGCGGGCCGCCGTTGTTGGGGTTGGACACGCCGCCGTTGCGTGAGTCGTTCTCGACATCGGGCCCGCGATACTCGGGGTAGGACAGATAGAACTCGCGGATGGCCTTGGCCAGGTTGTTGCCGCCGCTGTCGTAGGGTTCGAGCCCGTCGTCGAACTCGGCGAAGAACACCTCACGCAGGGATTCACCGGGCGTCACGCGGTAGCCGGCGGGGGTCCAGATGTTCCGCGCCCCGTTGAAGGTCACGCCGTTGGCGTAGCGCCAGTCGCCATTCATCCGGCTGTGGCCCATACTGTTTCGGGTCAGCACCGACATGCCCATCTGTTCGAGCATGTCGGAGATGTGTTCGTGCGTCGCGGCGAAGCGTTCAAAGAGTGCGGTGGGGCTGCGCTCCAGGAACTCCTCGTAGTACGAGTAGGTTTCGTCCGCCTGCATGTCGCGGAGGTCTTCGTGGCCCTGGGGTGTGTAGTCGCGTCGGTCCAGGTGCTCATCGAGTGTCAGGGCCTGGTCACCGGTGAGGCCGAAGAAGGTGTTGTTCAGTCGCGGGTTGCGGATCGTGTCCTGCCGACGCTGCGTGTCCGGGCCGGGCGAGCCGGGCGTCACTTCCTCCCACACCGCGTAGCGGTCCATGTTCGTGATCTGTGACGCGCGGCGGAAGTTCCAGCCCAGATAAATAATCAGCACGAGCATCACCATGACAAACGGCAGGATGATCACCGTCTCCACCATCACCGCGCCAAGCGATCGTCGCCGTGCATGCCGGGTTGTAATTGTGGTGTTGTGCATCGTCTGTTCTTGTCTATTGCGGGGAGGAACGATTTTCCTTGCTTGATCCGGACCTTCGCTGCGCTCAGGACCGGCTTCTTTATCCGTCTTCTCTTTTCTGTCTTCTTACTTCTGCCTTCTGTCTTCCAACTCCTCAGTGATTGAGCATCACCGGCGCCAAATCCTTGAGTGAGTCGAGGTAGTCGAGGGTTTCCTGCAATTCGCCGGTGCTGAGGTTCTGGTAGCCCGAGGCGTTACTGATCTGCGACTTGATCAGGCTGATCCACTGGTCGTATTCCTGTACCGGTTCGAGCTGGGCGTGCCACATCTGTGTCCAGAGGTCCCACGAGTGGTTGTTGAAGAGGCCTGCCTGAGCGATGGCGACGTGGCCGTCGTAGGCGCTGGTGTCAAAGAGCTGCCGCCACATGGGGGCGTCGTTGGGCTGCTTGGCCAGGCCGAGGTAGGCGAACGGGCTGCCGGGCTGGCCGATCTCCCCGTTAAAGGGACGCGGCATGACGTCGTGGTCAAAGTCGATGGGCGCGGGCAGGTCGGACCGGCTGGCGAAGTTGTTGGGGTCGCGGATCTCGACCTGCGGGCCGACGTTGATGCCCGCCCACTCGAAGAGCCAGCGGTACTCGATCTTGTGTTCTTCGGTGATCGTCTGCTGACTGGCGCCCGAGCCGACAACGCGGGTGACGGTCCACTCGAGCGTGGCTTTGTCTTCCCAGACGTGGCTGCGGATCTTGGTGGCGCCGGGCACGTTGGTCCACCCGCCGCGCGGCCGGAGGATGTGCCAGTCGATCATCGTCTCCGGGCCTGTCGGTCGGCCGTCGATGAAGTACTGCTCGAAGTCCTGTCGGATGAACTGGGTGTAGGCGACGCGTGGGGTGCCGGCATTGATGATGCTCTCGGCTTGCTCGTAGTCGGTGATCCACTGCGGGTCCAGGAACACCCACTCCTGTGCCGAGCCCGGCCAGAGGTAGTTGAGCTTGTTGCCGCCCATGCGGTTGACGCGGGTGACGAACTGGCTGTTGTAGAGGACGTTGGGCTGATCGATGCGGCTGCGGATGATGTCGCCCAGCCACTGCCAGGTGCCGTAGGTCGTGTAGCCGACGATAGGGCCGGGGACGGTGCGGGTGTTGCGTCCGCCGCGACCAGTGCCGCCTGACCAGCGTGAGCCGGGCCTGGTGGAGGTGTTCGGCTCGGACTCGCCGCCGGGGCGGGGGATCTCGATGGACTCGCGCTGCGTCGAGCGCCAGCCAAAGATCGTGTCGTAAGGTCCGCGGTTGGTTACGGTGTCATCCACTTCGCGCGGCAGTCGGCCACGCACAACCGGGTCGCGGAAGTCGTCGAAGTCGTAGCGCTTCCAGACGATGCCGTCGTCATAGGGTGCGACCGTGGCGAGCGTTTCTCCGCTTTCGCCGAGCATGTTCCGCCGGCCCGACTCGATCGCGGTGACCTGCGTCAGCTCGGCCAACTGCTCCATCGTGGCGGTACTGATGGCGTCCAGCGACTCCATCGCCTTCCACAGCTCGCCGCGCTCACCGTCGCCGGGCACTTCGTAGAACGTCATCCGCGTGACGACGTCCGACTGCAGGCCGTTGGGGTCGGAGTTGGAGTTGAAGTAAATGTCCATCTCCGTGAGCTGGCGTTCCTGCTCGACGAGGTCGTCACGGATGTCCCGCAGCGTCTGGTCGCCGACGGGGTCGCCGGTGCCGCCACGGTTGAGCTGGTCTTCGACGCACTCGAGTGTCGCACGCACGTCCAGCAGCGTGTACGACACCGCAGCGGGGATCGCATCGAGCATCTGCACCACGGCGATCAGGCGCGACATCTCGACGTTGTTCATCGCCACCGTGTTGAACGACCGCGCCACGTAGCCGGCCCCGGAGATCGCCGAGGCGTCGGCGGCGTTCTGAGTCTGTAGGCGTTGCTGGGCGTGTCGGCCGGCGTTGAAGACGTAGCCGATCATCCACGCGATCATGAATGCACC
>JBGSTE010000199.1:0-3781 GCA_041736655.1 Phycisphaeraceae bacterium
CCGAAGAAAAGAATGGGAATCGCCGATCGCAGCCAGTTGAATGGGCCCGCGTACCAACGCGAGAGCTCGGATAGGAGGCTGGACCCATCGTCATCCAAGCAAACATTCAACGCTTGACAGACCCGGCTTCATAGGAGGGGATAGCGGCTTTCAAAAGCATAATCTGAAAACTTTTAGTTTATGGCACTTTAAACCGCAAAGTAAAAGTTTTGAGGGATTTGCTATGCCGCAATCAGCTGAGAACGTTGAATTTAATTGGATTAACTCTAAGAATCTTGATGGAATTACTGGCTTGGAAGGTATGCAAAAAATTGAGATTCATCGCAGTCGCAATTTAACAACTCTGCGGGGTCTGGAGCGATGGTCTGATACACTTAATACCATAGTGATCAATGCATGCAAAAATCTGTCAGACATTTCAGTATTGGACAAACTGTCAAATTTAAAACGCGTGTATATTAATGATAAGGAGTATATTTGAGGGTATTTGGAAGTTAAGCGGTGAATTGGTGAAGTGGTTCTGAAGTGGTTCACCCCCGCCCACCCCGATTCCCGACCACCTTCCAGACCCGGTCCAAATTGTCGTTCTCTACCCTTTTTCCCTTGTTTTCATGCCGCTTTCCGCTCGTAATGGTTCAACAACCCACCCAGCCACGACTGCCGTTCGACGGGCCCGATCTCTTCCGGGATCGTGGTCGCAGTGGCCCGCCTTATAAAACTTGATCCAGTCTGTATATTACGCATTCCAATTAATTCCCAGGCGTCGATGATAGCCCGCAGCCAACGGCTGCGCGGCGAACTCAGAGCGATTGGACCGCGCAGCCGTTGGCTGCGGGCTAGGCGACATGCACGAGTTTCTATTTGGTTGCGTATAAGTGTTTCTATTTGCCGTGCGCCAAGGAGATTTATATATCAGGTAAGCAGCGTACTCGTCATCGTCCCCAAATAGATCACTGAGCAGTTGCAGCAGGCGGCCCGTCTGCTCAGCGCCGGTCAGCTACTGGGGCAGGTGTTGCAGGCGCTGGGCGTCAGCGAGTCGACGTACCACCGCTGGCGTCAGTAGTACGGCGGGATGAAAGCGAATTATTTCGAGGCAGAAGGTGCAAGGACACGCCGACCAAAATTGCCTATACTGGAATAATTCTAAACCATCAGAAGATACGCAAGTCTTCTGACGGTCACGCAAGCTTCCCAAACGCTGATCCTGACCCGGAGACACCATGACCGCCGAAAGTAAATGCCCTGTCATGCACGGTACCAAGTCACCCGCGATTGCCGCTTCGAGCGCCAATCAGCAGTGGTGGCCCAATCAACTGAACCTGCGGATCCTGCATCCGAATCCCCCGGCGGGCGACCCGATGGGGCCTGGCTTTGACTATGCCCAGGCGGTCAAAAACCTCGACGTTCAGCAGCTTAAGAAAGACGTCAACGAAGTCATGACCACTTCGCAGGACTGGTGGCCCGCGGACTACGGGCACTACGGCCCGCTGTTTATCCGTCTCTCCTGGCACGCGGCGGGGACCTACCGCATCCACGACGGTCGCGGCGGCGGGTCGGCGGGCATGCAGCGCTTTGCACCGCTGAACTCATGGCCGGACAACGTGAGCCTTGATAAGGCCCGTCGGCTGCTTTGGCCCATCAAGCAGAAGTACGGCAGCAAGCTGTCGTGGTCGGACCTCTTGCTCTTTGCCGGCAACCAGGCGATGGAGTCGATGGGTTTTAAGACCTTTGGTTTCGCGTTCGGTCGTGCGGATGTTTACGAGCCGGAAGAGGACGTGTACTGGGGCCCGGAAACGACCTGGCTGGACGACAAGCGATATACCGGCGATCGCCAGCTCGAGTCACCGTTGGGTGCGGTGCAGATGGGCCTGATCTATGTGAACCCCGAAGGGCCGAACGCCAACCCCGACCCGGTTGCAGCGGCGCGCGATATCCGCGAGACCTTTGGCCGGATGGCGATGAATGATGAAGAGACCGTCGCGCTGATCGCTGGCGGACACACCTTCGGCAAGGCGCACGGCCCGAACCCGCAGTTGCCTTTCATCGGCCCCGAACCCGAGGCTGCGCCGATCGAAGACCAGGGCTTTGGCTGGAAAAACAGCTCCGGCACCGGCGTGGGCAAGGACGCGTGGACCTCGGGCCTCGAAGGCGCGTGGACCAGCAACCCCATCGCTTGGGACAACGACTACTTCGACAAGCTGTTCAGCTACGAGTGGGAAAAGACCAAGAGCCCGGCCGGGGCAACGCAGTGGAAACCCAAGGATAACGAAGGGGGCGTCGCGACGGTGCCCGATGCGCACGACCCATCGCTCAAGCATCCGCCGATGATGTTCACTACCGATATGTCGCTGAGAATGGACCCGGTGTACGAGAAGATTTCACGGCGATTCCATGCGAACCCGCAGGAGTTTGCCGATGTGTTCGCTCGGGCGTGGTACAAACTCCTGCACCGCGACATGGGGCCGCATTCGCGGATGATCGGCCCGGAAGTCCCCGAGCCGCAGTTGTGGCAGGACCCGGTGCCGGCGGTAAGTCACAAGCTCATTGACGAGGCGGACATCGCATCGCTCAAGAAGAAGCTCATCGCCAGCGGGTTGTCGGTCGCGGAACTCGTGGGCACGGCCTGGGCGGCGGCATCCTCGTTCCGCGGCACCGACCTGCGCGGCGGGGCCAACGGCGGACGCATCCGGCTTTCTCCGCAGAAAAACTGGGCCTGTAACGACCCGGCGGTGCTCAGTAAATCGATCCCCGTGCTGGAGAAGGTCGCTGCGGAATTCAACGCATCAGCGACCGGCGGCAAGAAGGTGTCGTTCGCGGACATTGTCGTGCTCGGCGGATGCGCCGCGGTGGAAGAAGCGGCTCACAAAGCAGGGCACCATGTCACCGTGCCGTTTGCGCCCGGCCGAACGGACGCGACGCAGGCGATGACCGACGCGGACGCGATGGCGGTGCTGGAAACGACGGCCGATGGTTTCCGCAATTTTCTTTCGCCGCAGCACACCTGGCCGGCCGAGCAACTGCTGATCGAGAAGGCCCGGCTTCTGACGCTCAGCGCGCCGGAGATGACCGTGCTCGTCGGCGGCCTGCGTGTGCTCAATGCCAACGTCGGCCAGTCGCCGCGCGGTGTCTTTACGACCAAGCCCGGCACGCTGACCAACGACTTCTTCGTCAACCTGCTGGACATGAAGTACCAATGGACGGCCGTACCCGACTCCGGCGGATCGATTCAGTCCATGGTGACCGTGAAGCATTACGAGGGCCAAGACCGTGCGACCGGCGAAGTGAAATGGTCCGGCACGGCGGTGGATCTGGTCTTTGGCAGTAACGCACAGTTGCGCGCGATCGCCGAGGTTTATGCGGGCAAAGACGCGCAGGCCAAATTCGTCAACGACTTCATCGCCGCGTGGAATAAGGTGATGACTCTGGACCGCTTCGATCTTCATGCCTAAGATGAAGGTGTAACCCAGCCCCCGGAAGCCCGGTGTGGTGCCGCAACAGCTGGCGCCCGCCGGGTTTTTTGATGGATAGTTGTTGATTGATGATTTATTTCAGGCACTACGACTCAACCATCAATCATCAATCATCAATCAAGATCAGTCTTCCATCCCCGCCGGCTTGGGCCCGTAGAGTGCCGAGCCCAGGCGGATGACGTTGGCGCCTTCTTCGATGGCGATTTCGTAGTCGCCGGACATGCCCATGGACAGGACGTTGAAGGCGACGGGGTCGACGTAGCCGGCCTTGCGGATATCTTCGAAGATTTCGCGGGTTCGGCCGAAGACCG
>JBGSTE010000223.1:0-3699 GCA_041736655.1 Phycisphaeraceae bacterium
ATAGCAGCGGATGTCGCGCAGGCGCTGGATGTTCTGGCTGACCTGTCGGCGGAGGGCGCCTTCGATGATGTAGCCGGCTTCGATGATGCCGTTGATCTTGGCGATATCGTCTTCGGTCAGCTCACGCGAGCGCATCTGGCCGTCGAGCCCTGCGGCGGCCACGATGGCCTCCGCGAACTTGGGGCCGATGCCGTAGATGTACTGCAGCGCGATGCGAACGGGCTTGTTGTCGGGAACGTCGATACCTGCGATACGGGCCATAGTGCGATTCCTTGAAGTTTGGCGGCTCCACTATCCAACGCTGGCGGGAACCTGGCTTCGGGGTGTTTTGGGTAGCACAGGCATCTTGCCTGTGAGTCATCAATCCATCGTGACAGGCGTTCCTGCCTGCCCCACCGGCTTAGCGCTGGCGGGCTTTGAACTTGGGGTTGCTCTTGCAGATCACAAACACCTTGCCGCGACGACGCACGACCTTGCAGTCGGCGTGACGCACCTTGGCGCTGCGGAGGGAACTGAGGATCTTCATGGCTTTTGCCTTTCTTTCTAAACGGTGGGACGGGTGTCTGGCCCGTCAATACATCTTCAATCTTTCGCAACGGGCGGGACGCCCGTTCTAACTAGTGTCGATACGTGATCCGACCCTTGGTCACGTCGTAGGGGCTGACCTCGACGGTCACCCGGTCGCCCGGCAGGATGCGGATATAAAACTTGCGCATCTTGCCGGAGATGTGGGCGATGATCTCGTGGTCGTTCTCCAGCTTCACGCGGAACATCGCGTTGGGCAGGGTGTCGATCACTTCGCCTTCGAGTTGAATCGCGTCTTCTTTGGGCAAACTTCGTCTTACTTTCTGTCGGTCTTGCTCGGCGGGAACGCCCCGCCGCCGTCTTGTTTCGTTGTCCAGTGCCTGCCGTCTACCGGCCGTCGGTCAATACGTCCGAGCCGTCCTTGGTGACGGCCACGGTGTGCTCGTAGTGAGCCGAGGCCTTGCCATCGATCGTCACGACGGTCCACCCGTCGCTGAGGGTTTTCACCCGCCTGCTGCCGAGCGTGAGCATCGGCTCGATGGCCAGCACGATGCCTTCCCGCAGGTCGATGTCATCACGCATCGTGTCGCGGCTGACATAGTTGGGCACCTTCGGCTCCTCGTGCATACTCGAGCCGATGCCGTGCCCTACAAACTCGCGGACCACGCCGTACCCACGGGCTTCCGCGTACTTCTGCATCAGGCGGGCGACCTGGCTCCACTTTCGGCCGGGCCTGATATTTTCGATCGCGATCTCGAGGCATCGCTTGGTCGCCTCGCACATCCTTCGCACGTCTTCTTTCACGTCGCCCACGAGGATGGTCTCTGCAGCATCCCCACACCAGCCATCGAGTTTGACGCCGCAGTCGATGCCGACCACGTCGCCGTCTCGGATCTGTCTTTCGCCCGCGATGCCGTGAACGACTTCTTCGTTCACGCTGATGCAGAGCGTTGCCGGGAACCCTTGTCCTGGCGTATAAGTCGGGTACCACTTGAAGAGGCCCTGTGCCCCGCTCGCGTCGATGACCCGCTGGGCCTCCTGGTCGAGCTCCCGTGTCGTGATGCCGGGCCGGCAAATCTCCGCGACCCGGTTGTGTACCTTGCGGACCACCCGGCCCGCGGCACGCATCTTCTCAATCTGTTCGGGCGTTTTTCGGATGATCATGTCGTCGCTACCCTGGCCTATCGCTTGGCAGCGAACCGGAGATTGTACCGCAATCCGCTTCCTTGCTCAACTGCTGCATGTTCCATCAGCCCCGCGTCGGCCGGATCCGCCCGCCGCCGCTGCCATCGCCCCCGCCGAGGAAGCCCTTGTAATTGCGCATCATGAGCTGCGCGTCGATCCGCTGGACAAAATCCAGCATCACGCTCACACAGATCAGGAGACCCGTCCCACCGAGGAACTGGGACACCATAAAGCCGATGCCGAAGTAGGCCGAAACCAGCGTCGGAATCACCGCGATGACGCAGAGGAAGCCCGCGCCGACGTAGGTGATCCGCTCCATGACGGTTTCCAGGTACTCGGCCGTGCGCGGGCCGGGCCGCAGACCGGGGATAAAGCTGCCGTGATCGCGGAGCTGCGTGGCGGTCTCTTCCGGGTTGAACTGCACCGTGGTCCAGAAGTAGCTGAAGAAGTAAATCAGCACGACGTAGACGAGGGCATAGAGGTAGCCGTGCATCGAGCCGAGCTCGGCGTTGAGCAGGTCCACCGTGTTGGCCAGGAACAGCATGAAGCCGCCGGTGGCCTGGTAATCTTCCGGCCGGATCGAGCTGGCGAAATAGCCCAGCAGGATCGAGGGGAAGATCATCAGCGAAGAAGCGAAGATGATGGGCATGACCCCACCGTGGTTGACACGCAGCGGCAGGTAGGACTTCTGCCCGCCGAAGACGCGTCGGCCGCGGGTGTGCTTGGCCTGCTGGATCGGGATACGTCGCTGGCCCTGGGTGATGATGATCGCCCCTGCGACGACGACAACGAAGGTGATGACCAGGAACAGCACCGTCATGATGTCGTAAGTCTTGCCGCCGCCAGAGATCGAGAAGTCGTTGGCGATGGACATGATCGCGGTGGGCATGCTCGCGACGATGCCGGCGGTGATGATCAGCGAGATGCCGTTGCCGATGCCGTACTTGTCGATCTGCTCACCGAGCCACATGAGGAAGACGGACCCCGCGGTCAGGCCAACCACACCGCAGACCCAATAGATGAGGCTGGGCATACCGGTCATGTAGACGGGGTAGACCGCGCCGATGCGTGGCAGGTACTGGAGCCAGAAGAACCCCTGCACCGCGCAGAGGATGACGGTGGTGTAGCGGGTGTATTCCTGGATCTTCTGGTAGCCGACCGGCCCTTCTTTCTTCAAGGCCTTGAGGCGTTCGGAGACGCTGCCCAAGAGCTGGAAGATGATGGACGCGGAGATGTAGGGCATGATGCCCAGGCCAAAGACCGTTGACTGGCTCAGCGATCCGCCGGTGAAGATCTGCATGTAGGCGATGGCCGAGCCGATGCCGCCGGTCTGCTCGGACATGACATCCTTGAGCGTGGCCTGGTCGACGCCGGGCAACGGGATGAAGAACCCGATGCGGTAGATGGCCAGCATCGCAAGCGTGAACAGGAGCTTGTTGCGAAGCTCCTTGATCCGCCACATGTTGATAAAGGCTTCAAGCATGTTGGGTCTGGTGGGTTGGCCGTCCTGGCCGAGTGTTCACATGGGATGCGGCAGGCTCGTGCCTGCCCGACCTGACAGGCGGTAGTGCCTGTCGTACCTGATGGGCACGGCGCCCGCCCTACTTACGCTAGCACATTCACGGTGCCACCGGCGCTGGTGATTTTTTCTTCGGCGGATTTGGAGAATTTCGCTGCCGAGATCGTGAACTTCTTCTTCAGGTCGCCTTCGAAGTTGCCCAGCACCTTGACCGGGGTCTTGGTGTCGCGGATCAGGCCTCGCTTGACGAGCATCTCGGGGTTGACTTCTTCGCCGTTCTCAAAGCGGGCGTCGATGGCCGAGAGATTGACCACGGCAAAGTGCTTCTTGAACTTGGCGTTGGAGAAGCCGCGCTTGGGCAGCATCTTGAAGAGGGGCGTGCCGCCGCCGGTGTGCGGGTTGGAGCTGCCCGAGCGCGAGCCCCAGCCCTTGGTGCCTCGGCCGGCGGTCTTGCCGGTGCCCGAGCCCGG
>JBGSTE010000251.1:0-5161 GCA_041736655.1 Phycisphaeraceae bacterium
CGCAACGACGCACGACCCGGACCAGTACCGCGCCCAGTTCATCGAGTTGGTTGGTGAGGCGAAGTCGCTGATGCCGGTGGACGCGCCGGTTGAGGCGCCGGTTGAGGACGCGGGCGCGCCCAAGTAAGCGGGCGTTTGATCAGAGCGGCAAGCGTAAGCGAGTGACTTTAAGCGAGTGATGGCGAGTAACACGCCGTCACTCGCTTTTTCTTAAGCCCGCCAAACAAAAGGTGGGGCGGGCTTCCAGCCCGCCAACAGGCCAGGGGCCTGATCCGATTCTTCTCGTAGCTGCGCTACGATGGCGGGCAAGATGCCCGCCCCACCTTATCCTATTTTTAGAGGCTCTAAGCCCGCACTTTCGCTATGCTGCCCGGCCCATGCCCGACAGCCGGCACGTCGTCATCCTGGCCAACCCTTACAGCGGCAAGGGAAAAAACAAGCTGCGCGTCGAGGCGCTCGAGGCTGCGCTAGGCAAGCGCGGCATCACAACGCGTCAGGTGTGGGACCTTAACGAGCGTCAGACGATCTTGAGCGATCCATTGGTGGGTGACACGTATCGCTGCGTGGTGTCGGCCGGGGGCGACGGTTCGATGGCGGGCGTGGTCAACGACCTGCGGGCCGGGGGCGACACGACCCGCGCGCCGATCGCCATGCTGCCGATGGGTAACGAAAACCTCTTTGCCAAGGAGTTTGGCCACGACCGCGGCATCGATGCGCTGGCCAGCGCGATCGACAAGCTGCAGACCCGCACGATCGACGTCGGCGAGGTCGGCGGGCGGCTCTTCACGCTCATGGCCAGCGTCGGCTTTGATTCGCAGGTCGTCGAGCGTGTCGACCACTGGCGGCGGGCCACCAACGGCAACGGGCTTAAGCGCGTCAGCCACCTGAGCTATGTGCCGCGCATCCTGTCGGTCGTCGCGGGCTATCGCTACCCGCTGATCACGCTCACCGCTGATGGCAGGTCGTACACCGGTGCCCACGCGTTTGTCTTTAACATCGGTCAATACGGCGGGGGCCTGCGGATCGGCGCGCACGCGGATGCCGGCGACGGGCTCCTGGACTTTGTGGTCTTTCAGAAGCCGGGGCTGATCAACCTGGCGCGTTACGGGCTGGTGACGCTGTTACGCCGACACCTTCAGTGCAAAGATGTTCATCACGGAAGATCCAAGCAGATCACCCTGTCAACTGATGGCGAGGCCTTACCGATCCAGGCCGACGGCGACCGATGCGGCTTAACGCCGACGACAATCCGTGTGATCCCCGGCGCGATGCGCGTGGTGGTGGCGGGTTAAGTACGTGTAAGAGAATTAACTCAGGTGGGGCGGGCTTCCAGCCCGCCTTCACGGAGAGATCTTGAATCATTCACTTCGGGCTGCGCCCGAACGGCGGGCAAGATGCCCGCCCCACCTTTGCATTCTGTCAGGCGCTCTTCAACTAATCGTCGGAGCCATCGGCGTTGTCGTTCGTGTCTTCATTGACAGCTTCCGAGGGTGCGGCATGAGGCGCGTTGAAGCTGCTGATGACGGCCATGCCGAGGATCGCCCCGATGAAGGCCCCGCCGAAGGGCGTGCCGGTGATTTGACACTCGCCGCCGACGCAGAGGATTTTGGAATAACCCACCGCGGCACCCACGGCCGCAAACAGGCTTACACCGGCAAGGGTTTTGATGAGCAACATGGGCAGGCTCCTTCTTTGTCAGGGCACAAGCCAAACCCCGACGCGAATGCGTTTATTCCGCCTTGTCCTGCTGCTTGTCTTCTTCGGCGTGGCTGGCGCGGACGGCCTTGACATCGGCGGGGACCGGCTGCTTGAGCGCGGCCTTGATCGCGTCGGTCACTTCCTGCGAGTCGGGCTGGGTCTTGTGTGCAAAGCGGGCGATGATCGTGCCGTCGCGGCCGACGAGGAACTTGTCGAAGTTCCACTGGATCTCCCCGCCGAACTTCGGGTTGGTCTCTTTGCTGGTGAGGTACTGGTAGAGCGGGGCCTGGTCTTCGCCCTTGACGGAGATCTTGGAGAACATGTCGAACTTCACGCCGTAGTTCTTGGTGCAGAAGGCGCTGATGTCTTCGTCGGTGCCCGGTTCCTGGCTGCGGAAGTTGTTGGCGGGGAAGCCGAGGATGGACAGGCCTTCTTCGGCATAGGTTTCGTGCAGTTGCTGGAGGGGCTTGTACTGCGGGGTGTTGCCACACTTGCTGGCGGTGTTGACGATGAGGACGACGTCGCCGTAGTAGCGAGTGAGGTGGACGTCTTTGTCGTCGATGGATTTGACCTTGAAGTTGAGCACGCCGGGGACTTTCGTGTTGTTGTCGGCCGAGGCGTTGCCTTGGTCGGGTTTGCCATCATTGGCGTAGGTGGAGGCGAACTGTCCGACGCCCAGGGCCAGGCCGAGTGCGGCGAGGAGGAGGATCAGACGCGGGGACAGCGATTTGCAACACATGGCTAAATTCCTGTTGATGTTTGGGCTGACAAGCAGACGCATGATAGGCGGGCCGATTACCCGCAGGTCAGTGCGAATTGACCGGCCCCGGAGCGTTCGAGGTCCAGGAGCTTGCTCTTGACCGACACGCCGCCTGCAAACCCGCCGAGCGTGCCGTCGGAGGCGATGACCCGGTGGCAGGGGATGAGGATGGCAATCGGGTTGACCGCGTTGGCCGAGCCGACAGCCCGGGCGGCGCCTTCCTGACCCACGCGTCGGGCCAGTTCACGGTAGCTGATCGTCGTGCCGTAGGCGATGCCACGCAGCTCCGCCCACACGCGCAACTGGAACGGCGTGCCCTTCAGCGCGATCGGCAGGTCAAAGGCCTGTCGCTGACGTGCAAAATATGCATCGAGTTGTTCTCGCGCCTGATCCATCACCGCCTGGTTTGCGGTGTTGTTGCGTTTGAGGAGGTCCGCCGGTTCTTCCAGCACAAGCCGTGGCGGAGCCTGAAACTGCAGGGCGACGAGTCGACCCGACTCCACCCTCAGGTGCAGGTCGCCGACAGGACTGGCGTAAATGTCGTAAGCCAAGGCAGAGTCCTCCAATACCTAAGACATGACGCTCTATCATACCACGCGATGCTCACCTTCCGCATAGCGCTGTTATCTACTGTCGCCGGCTTGGCTTACGCGATCCTGCGTTACCACGACGCCTTTTTCGGGGTCTACCCCACCGACCAGTTGCCGCTGTACGTCTTTAACAAGGCCTTGTCAGTGACCGCTCTGGTCATGATCGTCCTGGCGGTGGGCGCACGCGCCCTCTCACGCCTGCCGGGCCGATTCACCGCCGGGCTTTTGCACGAGCGCCGCGCGATCGGGCTCACCGGCCTGGGCCTGTCGCTGGTGCATAGCGCCATGTCCCTGGCCATGCTCACACCCAGCTACTACTGCAAGCTGTACCAGGACAACGGACGCATGAACCTCGAAGGCGAGTTGTCGATGCTCGCCGGCCTGATCGCGCTGGCGCTGCTTGTCTGTCAGGGCCGACTGCGTGCAGCGAGCGAAACGGATGACCGGCGGGTGCTGCGCCGCTTAGGATTGTCCGTGCTGACGCTCGTGGCGATCCACCTGTTGGCCATGGGCTGGCGCGGTTGGCTTGACGTTCAGCACTGGCCGGGCAACATGCCGCCGATCACGCTCATCAGCTTTGTCATCGCGCTCGTGGGCCTAAGTCTTGTTCTCATTTCCCCCGGCCGACGCAACTGAACTCAACGCTCACGCACCGCGCCGGACTCGCAGATCTCGATGAACAGCTCCAGCCGTTCTTCCGCGTCCGTGTCGTCGATGAGCTGGTGGGGCATGACCTCGCCGCTGGCCAGCGCCGCGTGCAGGGCGACCGCCAGATGCGCCGCGTCGTCTTCCGACAGCGCGTGGCCGTGCTCCGGGCGATCGACCGGTTCCCAGCCGTAGTCGGCCGCGGTCTCGGTGATATTTTCCCAGTCATCGTCGGTGAGCTTGACCTGGCCGTGTTCGTTATAAAGTCGCATCGACATGCCGGACTCCGTTGAGGGGGCGAGGCGAAACGGTCCTTGGGGTTCCCATGCCTTCAAGCTATCGCAACTTTCCGTGCGGTTCAATCCCCAGCCGCCGGCTCATCGCCCGCCGTGCAGTTCTTTGGCCAATTCGATCAATCGCCTGGCAATCGTCATCAACTGCTTGCGCGGCATCGCCGGCCCGCTGCGCTGCCCAAGCTCAACCTGCTCGGGCAGCGAAGGCACATGCACAAAACCCACCACGCTCCCGCCCCGCTTCTCACCCTCGCCCAGCGACAGATACAGCACCTGATTACACAGATAAGCCCCGGCACTGAGCGATAAACGCGCCGCGTAGCCGGCCTCCTCCAACTGCCGTGCAATCGCCCGCACCGGCAGCGTCACGAACCGCGCCGCCGGGCCACTGGGGTCTATAGCCGTATCGGTCAGCGTGTTGCCCGCGTTGTCAGGCCGATCAAAGTCCAGAAGATTCACCGCCACGCGCTCAAGCGTCGCGTGCTCGGCCCGCGCCGACTCGCCAAAGTGCAGCACCACCGCCGGCTCATGCTCACGCCAGAGCGACTCAACCACCGACGCCACCCGCTTCGCATCAACCGGCAACATCGCCGTGCGCAGCGACCATGCCGCGTCGTCGTCGTGGCCCATCTCCTGAGCCAGCGTTTGAACAATGAGCTGCGAAGGATTCAGCGTGCTGCCGCCGAAGGGCTCAAAGCCGGTCACGAGCACCGTCCGCCGTCGGCCCGCCTTACTCACCGTCGGCCGCCTTGATCATGCCGATCTCCGTGAACCACGCGATCGCCTGCGCCGGCCATGCGGCGGTTTCGTGATCGACACCGCGCCCCAGGCCGTAGCCGTGACCGCCGGTATCAAACACGATCAGCTTGCCCGACACGTTGTGCTTCTTCATCGCCGCGAGGAAGCGGTCGCTGTTAGCGATCGGCACCGCTTTGTCGTCCTTGGAGTGCACCAGCAGCGTCGGCGGCGTGTCACCGTTGACCTGCTCGTCGTTACTCATCAGCGCCACCAGTTCTTCGTCCGGCGTCGGGCCAAGCAGGTTGTTGCGCGACCCGCCGTGCGTCACGCCCTCGCGCATCGAGATCACCGGGTAAACCAGCACCGCGAAGTTCGGCCGACTGCTCACACGCTCCACCGGGTCGTCGCTCTTGGGCTCGGCGTCGGCGTGATGCACC
>JBGSTE010000267.1:0-4312 GCA_041736655.1 Phycisphaeraceae bacterium
GGCCGTTGCGTTGCGCGGGCCCTGCGGGGTGCCGACGCCTACGGAGAACAGCGACACGCCCGACTCGCCTGCCGCCAGGCTCGCCGCCCGCATCGACAGCGAGTTGGGCGTGGTGTTCTGCCCGTCGGTGACGACGATGACGCCGGCCAGGTCCTTGCCCTGGTAGGCCTGCAGCAGTTGTTGCAGGGCTTCGCCGATGGCGGTGCTCCGGCCTCCGAGCTTGAGGGCGCTATCCTTGTCGGTCAGGTCCAGCTCGGCCCCGCCCAGGCGTTCGTCAAAGGTGTGGACATGGATGTTCCGCTGGCCGTCCTTGGCCAGGCTCTTCATCCAGTCGCTGTCGATGAGTCGCTGGGTGAGCTTGATGCGTGGGGTCGACGACAGTTCCTTGCCACTGTCGAGCCCGGTGATGCGCGCAGCATCGGCCGCCTCTTCTGCATTGACCCACGCATCGCTGAGGCCCATCGATTGGCTCGTGTCGACCAGCACCAAAAGTTCGCTCGGTTTCTGCTCGATCCGGCTGAGTACGAGCGCCGGCTTCAAGAGCATGACCAGCACGATCGCCAGCAACGTGACGCGCAGGCCCAGCAGCAGATACCGCACGGCCGAGCTCATCACTCCACCCTCGCGCCGATACAGCCACCAGAACAGCGCCACCACCAAGAGCACACCGATCAGGATAAAAAAGATCGTGTCGCCCCCACGCGGCGCTTCGAGCCAATGCAACGACCACGTGCCGCCCTCGGCCCACTCTTCGGGCTCAACGCCCAACATCCAGTACAGCGCATCACGCATGACTCAGTGTTCCCTGCCGACCCACGCGGCAAACGCGCTCTCGATCACCACAAAACCCAACAGCAGCATCGCCAGTGTCCGCCAGATCTCGCGCTGCGCTCCGCCCGAGGCCGGGTCGCTCGCGTCGATCACTTCGATATCCACGCCCGGCATCAACTGCGTCAATTCTTCAACCGACAGCATCCGCAGGTCGCTCTCTCGAACGTCCGGGCTCAGCGAATACCACTGCAATCGGTCCTTGTCCTGTCCCGGCACGTCCCAGCTCAGTTGATACAGGCCGGCCTGGTGCGTGTCGGTGTAAACAATCTGCGGGCGGTTCGTTTCGCTGCGGTCGATCTCGGCCGGGTGCTTCTTCTCGTCGCCGGGCTTGACGACGGCCGCACTGCTGGGTGGGTTGGAGGCGGACACCGATTGACGGATCGGTTGACCCGCGGTGAGGTTGCCCGTTGCGGCCGCGACGCCGGCGATGTTCAGCGCCGTCTCGCGAACACCCACGAAGTACGAGCCCTCGGTGGGCCAATCGCTCCACGAGCGGTCGGCAGACACGGTCCACAGGACCACCCGGCCCTTGCCCAGGCGCTTTTCGATCGCCGCCGGCGGCAGGCCCGGCGCGTTCCACCGCGCCAGCACCCGCGTGTCGCTTCGCTCAGAGAGGTCCGGCAGCACGACGCGCGTCACCTTCCACGGGGCGGTGCGTGCCAGGAGCGCCGGCCGAGTCACCTGCGTCTGCGCGAGGATCGGCAGCGGCGTGTTGTCCAGTTGCTCGATGATCAGGCCCTGGGCCTCGATCGCCTCGCCAAGCTCAAGCTGCACCGGCATCAACCCCTCGCCGCCAGCGTACATCAGGCTGTTGTAGCTGCTGGGGTCAAGCTGATCGCCGGTGAAAACGATCAGGCCCATCCCGCTCTGAACCATCGCCTTAAGCTGATCGACACGACCGGCAGGAATCTTCTCGACGTTCGCCAGCACCACCAGGTCGTAGTTGCCCACGCCCGGCTGGTTGAACCACTCCGAATCAGGCAGCACCGTCGTCTGGATCGGCGTGTCGCCGCTGAAAAGCACCTGCGCCAAATAAAACACCTCGCTGTCACGCGACGCAATCCCCGGCTCGCCATCGACCAAGAGGATCCGCACCGACTGGGCCACCTCGACCGTCAGCGAACGCGTGTTGTCGCCCGCCATCGCGTCGTCCGGCAGCTTCAGTTCGATCGTGTGCTGGCCAGGCTCGGCAAAGGTGTGCGTGACTTTCAGCGGCACGCCCTTCTGCCCGGCGCTGATGTCCGGCAGCTTGATCGGGCTGTCCACGCCGTCGACCACCAGTGTCGCGAAGTTGACCTTGAACTGCGGGTCGCCGTCGGCGTCGATCTTCGCGACAAACTCGATGGGCGTGTTCACCAGCGCCACACCCGTCGACTGCTCAAGCTCGCTGATCGTCGCGTTGCCCGGCGTGGCCTGGCCGACGTTGACGATCACGACACGCACGCCGAGCTTCTCGAGTTTTGCAGCCTGTTCCGCGGCATCCGATGACCAGCCCGAGGCCCGCTGGTCGGTGAAGATGCGGACTTCTTTGCTGCTGTAGGCCGTGCCTTCAAGCAGGTCCGCCAGTTCGCTGAGCGTCGCCGACCACGTGTTGGCCGACTCGGTCGGTTCGAGCTTGCGGACCTTGCCGGCCAGGTTCGTGGCCTCGTCGTTGTTCAGCGTGACGTCGCGCTCCATCGGCGAGGCGATGCTCGACGTAGTCACGACCGTCAGCGCGTCCTGCGAGCCGATGGACTCAATGAGCGTCGCCGCCTGTTCGGTGGCGCGCTCAAAGGCGCTTTCGCCTGCGGTGGTCAGGCTCATCGACAGCGAGTCGTCGATCAGGATCACCCGGCTGGTGCGCCCGCCCAGCGAGAGCCAGGACGCCGCAGCACTGCCGGACAGGAACGGCCGAGCCACCGCGAAGATCAAGAGCAGGATGACCAACGTGCGGATCGCCAGCAGGATCCACTGCTCAAGCTGAAGCCTGCGCCGGTTGGTGCGCAGCGTGAGCTTGAGGTACTGCATCGGTGCCCACTCCACGAGCCTGAACCGCCGACGGTTAAGCAGGTGGATGATGATCGGTGCCGAGGCGAAGATCAGTCCGCCAAGTAAAAGGGGTGCTAAGAATGGCAAGCGTCACCCCCAACCAGTGCAATCACTTCAAAGTGAACAGGGGAACAGGCATTCTTGCCTGTCGTTCGGCGAAGCCGAATCAAAGCAACACAAAGCTCAGTTCTTTGGCCTGTTGACAGGCAGGAATGCCTGTCCCCCTTGTTGGATTGATTCATTTGCGTCGTCATACCACCGACCCCCCGATGCGGCCGCGGCCGGCGGTCGTCGCCGCCATGCGCTGTCTGCGGTGCAGGTACTGCGCCAGCGTCTGGCCCAGGTCCTGGTCGGTGCGGATAAGTACGTGGTCGATGCCCGCGAACTGGCACCTGCGCGTGACGTTGTCGATGAACTCCTTCATCGCGGCCTGGTACGCCTTGCGGAAGGCCCACGGCTCGCCGAAGACTTCTTCGCTGCCCTCAATATCCTTGAAGATGATCGAGTCGTTAAAGGGCAGGTCGATCTCCTCGCCGTCGAGGATGTGCAGCACGACGACCTCGTGGCCGTTGTGCTGGAGTTTGCCCAGCGACTCATAGAGCGTATCGAGATTGCACAGGAGGTCCGAGAGGACAAGGATCATGCCGCGGCGCTTGAGCTGGTCAGCGGCACGGACGATCACCGGGCCCAGGTCCGTCTCCCCGCCGGGCTTGGTCGAGTCGAGCGTATCGAGGATCTGGGCCGCCTGCCGATTGGTGGCCTTGGGTTGCAAGACCGCACGCGGCTTGGTGTCGATGGTGATCAGCCCGACCGCGTCGCGCTGCTTCATCAAGAGTTGCATCATGCACGCGGCGATGGTCGAGGCGGTCTGAAACTTGCTTCGGCCGTTCTGCGCTTCCTTGCCCGCGTACTGCATCGAGCGCGAGGCGTCGAGCAGGATCGTGCAGCGGAGGTTGGACTCTTCCTCGTATCGTTTGATGACGTAGCGGTCGCTCTTGGCCCAGACTTTCCAGTCCAGGTTCTTGACGTCATCGCCCGGCGAGTACTCGCGGTGCTCGGCGAACTCCGGCGAGATGCCGTGCATTGGCGAGCGGTGCAGGCCGGTGATCGAGCCCTCGACCACGCGCGCGGCCTTGAACCCCAGCGGCGTGATGCGCGTGAGGACCGTCGGGTCGAGCAGTTTGGACAGTTGAGCCATGGTGGGGAGTAAGACAAGGACTAAGACATAGAGGGCCTGGCCATCCCGCTTGAGCGGGTTGGCCGAACGGGACCACGTACCACTCACACCTCATGACGCAAGCGTACGCTGCACCGCGCGGTCGCTCGCGGCCGCGTCCGAGCCCACGGGGATCGCCTCAATCAGTCGGCGGACCACGGAGTCGGCGTTCTCGCCCTCGGCCTCGGCGTTGTAATTGACCACCAGGCGGTGACGAAGCACCGGCACGGCCACCGC
>JBGSTE010000274.1:0-10222 GCA_041736655.1 Phycisphaeraceae bacterium
CGCCCGCGCCCGTGCCGCCGACGTACAGGCAGCCATCGGGCCCCCAGGCGATGCGGTTTGGCCCGACCTCCAGGCCCATGGTGTTGCGGACGACCCCGCCCTGCCAGGTGCCGTCGACTTCCTGCATGAACAGCCGGTGGATCGCGCCCTGCGTCAGGTCCGCCAAATACATCTGGCCAGCGAAGGGCTTACCCTCGGGGATCAGCAGCACAGCCGAGGGCGAGTTGCCCACTTCATTGTGCGGCAGCCACACCGCCGGGGGCGTCGGCTCCTTCTCCGAGAAGAGCGAGGGCACGCCGCCGTCGGGCATGTTGACGTGGCTGGCGGTGCAGTTGTACTTACCGAGGAACTCGCCGCCCTTGACCGCGTAGATGCCATCGGAGGGTTTCCAGTCGCCCTGGTTGTCGGGCGCGAGCACGATGCCCTTAGGCCCGATGCCGATGCCGTTGGGCGTACGCAGGCCACCGGCGATCCACTGGATCTCACCGGTCTTGGCGTTGACCTTCATGACGCAGCCGCGGTGCTCGGGGTTGGGCGCGTTGCCGCCGAGGGTGTTCTTGTCATCCGAGATCCGCCCGGCCAATCCTTCGCCAGCCTTGAGCGTCTCGCGCTCTTCCTTGGACAGGTGCAGGCTCGAGGACAGCGTCGCGTAGAAGAACCCGTCGTGATACGGCAGGCCAAAGGAGAAGTGGTGGAAGTTATCGCTGATCCATCCGGAGGCAAACGACTGGCGCTTATCCGGCAGGCCGTCGCCGTCGGTGTCGGTCCACTTGGTGATCTCAAAGCGGTCAAGCACATACAGCCCGTCTTCGAGCCAGCAGGCGCCCAGCGGCAGCATGAGCTCGTCGCTGACCTTGTGGATCTTGATTTTACTGGTGTCCTGGCTGGTGGCGTTCTCGATGATTTCGAGCGTGCCGTTGGTCTGGAGGTTTGGGCCGGTGCGCTGCGGGACGAAGTTGCAGATCGCCAGGTACTTGCCATCGGGGCTGAACGCGAGCGCGCCGACCTGCGGCTTGTAATCGTCTGGCCTTGCCTGTTCGAGCGACCAGCCGGGGTGGACCTGATTGATGGGCGTGCCGTCGCCGGGCCGGCGTGCGTCCGCAGCCGGTGCGGGCTGCTGGGCGTGGAGCGTCGGCGTGAGCACGGACAAGGCCAGGAACAACTTGGTCAGCATCAGTTTTTTCATAAGCGTCACTTGCGTTGATGGAAGGTTTAAAGGTTTGAGAGTGTTTACTTGCCCGGCGCCTTGTGGAAGGTGTACCACGATTCGGGTGACCACATCGCGTCGCCGTCCTTACTCATCGCGTCGATGCAGATGTGATACACGAAGTTTGCCCGACGGTCCGGCACGGTCAGCTCCACCGACTTGCCATCCTTGGAAGCCACCGCCTTGGTGATCTGGACATTGTATTGATCGACCTTCGGCCCGCCGTAGCCGGGCCGGTCAATGTACGTCCACGCCTTGACCTGCCAGTTCTCGATCTTTTCAAGCTGGGCCTGATCAACCGCCTTGGTGAAGCTCACGCGAAAGCCGTCACGGGTCGCTTCAATCTTCTCGAACTCAAAGGCCGTCTTACCCGTCGGCCGCATCCGCTGGAGGCCGAACTTCTTGTTGTTCCAGCCCCAGTTGTTGTTGCCCGCGCCCATGCCCGCGACATACAGGCAACCATCAGGCCCCCAGGCGATGCGGTGAGCACCGGCTTCAAAGCCCATGCTGTGACGGAACACCGCGCCCTGCCAGGTCCCATCGACCTCTTCCATGAACACGCGGTGGATGCCGCCCTGCGTGATGTCCGCCAGGAAAAGCTGGCCGGCGAAAGGCATCCCCTCGGGGATCAACAGCTCGGCCGCGGGCGAGTTGCCGATCTCGCCCTGGGGCAGCATGATCGCCGGCGGCGTGGGCTTTTTGTCGGAAAAGAGCGAGGGCACCCCGCCGTCGGGCATGTTGATGTGGCTGGCCGTGCTGTTGTACTTGCCGAAGAACTCGCCGCCCTTGACCACGTAGATGCCGTTGGTGGGTTTCCAGTCGCCCTGGTTGTCGGCCACGAGGACGATGCCCTTGGGCCCGATGCCCACGCCGTTGGGCGTCCGCAGGCCGCCGGCGATGTACTGGATCTCGCCGGTCTTGGCGTTGATCTTCATCACCGTCCCGCGGTGGGGCGGGTTGGGCGCGTTGCCGCCGATGAACTCGCCCTTGAGCGATTCTTTCTCTTCCTTACTCATGTGCAGCGTGGTCGAAAGCGACGCGTAGAAGTAGCCGTCGTGGTAGGGCAGGCCGAAGGTGAAGTGGTGGAAGTTATCGCTGATCCAGTCGGAGGCGAAGGTGGTCTTCTTGTCCGGGATGCCGTCGACGTTGGTGTCGGTCCACTTGGAGATCTCGTCGCGCTCGGCGACGTAGAGCCCGTCTTCAAGCCAGTTCGCCCCCAGCGGCAGGAACAACTGATCGCTGACCGTGTGGACCTTGATCTTGGAGGTGTCTGCGGAGGTTGGGTTTTCGAGGACGTAGAGCGTGGCGTTGGGTTCCTGAATGACGCCCCAGACGTTCCGCGGGTGGAAGGTGCCGATGGCCAGGAACTTGCCGTCGGGCGAAAACGCCATCGCGCCCGACTGCGGTTCAAAGCCCTCGGGCCGGGCCTGCTCGAGCGTCCAGCCGGGGTGCGTCGCATCCAGGGCCATCTGATAGCCGGGGCGCTTCTGGATCTCGGCCTGGGCGGGGTTGGACAAGTAACTCAGGCTCAGGCCCATCAGGACGGCCGAAAAAAGCGTGCATCGCATGAGAAGTGCTCCTGTGGATCGCGGGATCGTATGGGTACCAAGATATTAACGACGCGGCAGGCGGGGCGGCGGTTACGAGTGACTATACTTGACGCTGGTCCTGATTTTCCCGATCCCACTCGCCCGAGGCCGCCACGGATGGCTGACACACCCGCACCCACAACCCTCACCGGCAGGTTCGTCCACCTGCACCTGCACAGCCAGTACTCGCTCCTGGACGGCGGCAACCGGCTTGACCGGCTGGTCAAGCACGTCAAGGACCTGGGCATGGACGCGGTGGCCGTCACCGACCACGGCAACCTCCACGGGGCCGTCGAGTTCTACAACCTCGCCAAGGCCCAGGGCATCAAGCCCATCCTCGGCATCGAGGCCTACGTCGCGCCGGACCTGGCCGGCAAACTCTCGGACCGCACCAACCGCGAGTACACCGGCGTCTCCGACGGCGGGTTCCACCTGGTCCTCCTGGCCGAGAACAACACCGGCTGGAGCAACCTCCTCAAGCTCTCCTCCGACGCGTTCATCAACGGCTTCTACTTCAAGCCCCGCATGGATAAGTCGACGTTGACGCAGTGGGCCGACGGACTCATCGCCATCAACGGGCACCTCGGCTCGTCCATCGCCTACCACCTGGTCAAGTACCACCAATCCAACGACCCGACCCACTACAAAAACGCCAGGGCCGAGGCGCTCTGGCACAAGGAACTCTTCGGCGTTAACGAGCAGGGCGAGCCACGCTTTTATCTCGAAATGCAGCGCCACGAAGAAAAGCAGCAGGACGAGATCAACCCCTTCATCAAGCGCCTGTCGCAGGAACTGGATATCCCGCTCGTCTGCGACAACGACGCGCACTTCATGACCGCCGAGGACTGGGACGCGCACGACACGCTGTGCTGCATCTCGATGGGCAAGATCAAGGCCGACGACAACCGCATCCACTACCCGCGCGATCTTTATATCAAGTCGCCGCAGGAGATGATCGACGCGTTTGCCGACACGCCCGAGGCTGTCGAAAACACCGTCCGCATCGCCCAGCGTTGCAACGTCGACATCGGCTTTGGCAAAAGCTTCGCGCCCGTTGTCCGCCCGGTCTACACCGAGCGTCTGCAAAAACTCCTTAAAAACAAGAAAAAAGCAGCACCCAGCGAGCAGGCCCTTTCGTTCGATAGTGACGAAGCAATCGGCAGCAACCGCTGGCTCAAGGACTTTAGCGCCCAGGTCGTCGTCGAACCCGTCAAGGAAGAAGGCGGGGCGGGCTTTAGCCCCCCCGAACGCGCCGAACTCGAACAACAGTGCGACCACGCCCTGCGCCTGCTCTGCGAGGCCGGGCTCATCTGGCGCTACGGCGTCGACGGCATCACCGACGACATCCGCGCCCGGCTCGAACGCGAGCTGGCCATCCTCTCTGACAAAAAAATCTCCGCCTACTTCATCATCGTCTGGGACTTCGTCAACTACGGAAGGCAGAACAACATCCCCTGCAACGCCCGCGGCTCGGGCGTGGGCACCATGACCGGCTACGTGCTGGGACTCTCTAACGCCTGCCCCGTCGAGTACGGACTGCTCTTTGAACGCTTCACCGACCCCGACCGCTCCGAATACCCCGATATCGATATCGACATGTGTCAGGACGGCCGAGGCAACATCCTCCAGTGGGTCCGCGAGAAATACGGCTACGTCGCACAAATCATCACCTTCGGAACACTCAAGGCCCGCGCCGCCATCCGCGACGTCGGCCGTGTGCTCGACCTGCCCCTGCCGGAAGTCGACAAGGTCTGCAAACTCCTCGGCGACGGATTGAAAACCACGCTCGACTCGGCCCTCGAAGACGAGCCGGACCTGCGCAAACTCTACGACGAGTCGCCACAGGTCAGGAGCGTCTACGACACCGCCCGCAAACTCGAAGGCATGGCCAGGCACGCCGGTGTCCACGCCGCCGGCGTCATCGTCGCCACCCAACCACTGGACAACATCTGCCCGCTCTACAAGCCCCCGTCACAGGACGACCAGATCGTCACGCAGTGGGACGGCCCGACCTGCGAGAAGGTCGGCCTGTTGAAGATGGACTTCCTGGGCCTGCGGACGCTCTCCATCATCGAACGCGCAAAACTCTTGATTTCGCAGGATTTTTCAACCGCGCAGATCAAGAAGGCCGTCAAACCCGCCAAGGGCTCGACGCAAAAGGAAGGCGCAAATCCGGACGACCCGGCCTACGACCCTCTGGATCTCGAACGCCTCAAGTACGACGACCCGCGCGTGCTCGCGCTCTTTGAACGCGGCGAAACCGCCGGCGTCTTTCAGTTTGAATCCGGCGGCATGCGCAACCTGCTCATGGCCATGAAGCCCGACCGCCTCGAAGACCTCATCGCCGCCAACGCGCTCTATCGCCCGGGCCCGATGGAGCTGATCCCCAACTACAACAACCGTAAACACGGTCGTGAAAAAGTCCCCGCCGTCCACGACATCGTCGACCGACTCACCGCCGACACCCACGGAATCATGGTCTATCAGGAGCAGGTGATGCAGGTCATCAACCAGCTCGGCGGGATCCCCCTGCGATCGGCCTATACCATCATCAAGGCCATCAGCAAAAAGGACATGAAGAAGATCGAGGCCGCCCGCGCCGATTTTATCAAGGGCGCCAAACAACTTAATAACGTTCCGGAGAAACTATCTAACGAGCTGTTCGAGCTGATCCTCAAGTTCGCCGGCTACGGCTTCAACAAGTCGCACTCCACCGGCTACGCGATCGTCGCCTATCAGACCGCCTACCTCAAGACCCACTTCCCGCTGCACTACATGTCGGCCGTGCTCACCTACGAAGCCGGCAGCACCGACAAGGTCATCGAGTACATCGACGAGTGCAAAAAGCTCCTGAAACCCGATGGTTCTCGCAGTGTCCAGGTCCGCCCGCCGGACATCAACCTCTCCAACGTCGGCTTCAGCGTCGTCTACATGCCCGGCGATAACAAGTCGCCGAGCACCGGGCACATCCGCTTTGGCCTGCACGCGGTCAAGGGCGTAGGCGAGAAGGCGATCAGTTCAATCGTTCAGGAGCGCGAGAAGAACGGGCCTTTCGTGGGCCTCTTTGACTTCTGCGAACGTATCGATCTGAGGCTGGTCAACCGCGCGACGATCGAAGCGCTCGTCAAGTGCGGGGCGTTCGATTCCTTGCACGGCATCAGCCAGCGCGCGGCGATGGTCGAGGCCCTCGACGCCGCCGTCAAGGCCGGCCAACGTGCCGCCAGCGACCGCAGCTCCGGCCAACTCAACATGTTCGGCCTGCCTGTGGCGGAGGACGCTTCAGCCCCCGGCTCAGATGCCAAACACCAGGTCCCCCTGCCCAATATCACCGCCTGGACCACCGCCGAACTCCTCGCGTTTGAAAAGGAAGTCATGGGCTTCTACGTCTCCAGCCACCCGCTCGATGAGCACCTGGACACGATCGAGCGCTTCGGCACCGTCACCGTCGCGGACATCGCCCACCTGCCGGCCAACACGAAGGTCGTCCTCGGCGGGATGCTCACCCGCGTTCGGCCGACGCTTGTCAAGAACGGCCGAAGCGCCGGGCAGAAGATGGCGATGATCACGCTCGAAGACAAGCGTGGCAAGATCGACGGCGTACTCTTCGCCGACGGCTACGCGATGAACTACATGCACATGGAACTCGACGAGGTCGTCTTCCTGATTGGTAAGGTCGACCGCCGCCGCGAGGAGCCGAGCATCGTGGTCGACAAGGTCGTGCCCGTGAAGCAGGCCAGCCAGGCCCTGACCGAGGCGATCAAGATCGTCATCACCGAGCCGGCGATGGCAAGCCGAAACGGCGAGTCGAAGGACCAGATGACCAAGCTCAAGGAGCTTTTGCGTCAGGCCAGCCTCCGCAACGGCGGGGCCGCGGGCGTGGTGTTCGAGCTGCACCAGGCCGGCACGGTGGTCGACCTGCGCCTGCCGAACGTACGGCTGAGCGCCGACGAGAACCTGCTGGCCTCGATCCGCACCGTGCTCGGCTCGATCGATGACAGACAAGCCCGCTGCGAGCTGATCGGCGCCCCAAAGGTCAACAAGCGCCAGGCCATCGAACAGTTCGGTGAAGTCCGCAGCGAAGGCAACCTGTCCTTCGCGATGCACGATGATGAGGGGATGTCGATTGATCGGTATTGATTTAAGGGAGTCGGGAGTCGGGAGTAGGCAGTCGGAAATAAAAATGAAGCAAAGAAAAAGACGCTGCGTAACCCGCAGCGTCTTTTGCCTTGTATTTTCGTGTTATTCCGAATGCCTACTCCCAACTCCCAACTCCCGACTCCCGATTTCACACCACTACGGTCTGCGCGTGGCCGTTGACGTGGCCATTGACGTTGACGGTGCTGTTGATGCGGATGCGTCGGGGCCTGGGCTTGACGGCCGGGACGGTGAGGGTGTCGAGGTTGCGGGCGGCGGCGAGGGACTTGTAGCCTCGGCCGGTCTTGACAAAGCGCTGGAGCTGTTCGATCGTCGCGTCATCGAGCAGGTGCATCAACGGCTGTTCGACGGTGAAGAAGAGCTTGACCACGGGCTTGAGCTGGGCGTCCCAGATGGGCACGAGGTTGAGGAAGTCGGCCGAGCGGATGTGTCCACGGCAGGTGGGTTCTTTGCAGAGGAGCGGCCCGAAGTCTTCGGTGTAGATGCCGTAGTCGTCGGTGATTTCTTCGCCGGGGTGGATATCGCGGAGGGTGATCTGGAAGCCGTAGCCTGTGGTGAGGGTGTTGGGCGTGCAGGAGTGGTTGACGTACTTGCCGATGTCCCAGCACATGACGCGTGTGCCGTCGGGGTCGAGGTAGGTGTAGGTTTCGATGTACTCGGCGAGCTTGGGGTCCGAGAGCCGCGGGTCGTTGGCGGGGATCCGGATGTCCAGCGGGTCGGTCTGGTAGACGGCGGTGCCTGCGGGGATGAGGCGTGTTGCTACGACGCCGACGCCGATCTGGTCAGAGATCGGCTGAACACGGGTATGGGGGTGCATCATGGGGGGATTCGAGCGAGACTCGCCCTGATGAGTAGCAGGTCAATTGCCTGCAACCCGCTGTCGCCACGGTGCCCACTGGCCCGTATAGCAAGCGGAATGCGCGGCAGTATAGAGTTTGTGGTCAGCGAATCAATACGTTTGCGAGCGGATGATGAAATTTTTTTTATCCACAAGACTGTGGAGGGAGTTGGGAGTCGGGAGTAGGGAGTCGGTTAATCGGACGCACCTTGGTCCAGGGAGCGGATCAGGCCGGTGAGCATCTTCCCCGTATCCTGAAGGAGTGACCAGGCCTGCTGGGCCTGCTCTTTGTGGATAAAGCCGAGTTTTCCGGCGATGATCAATTGTGTTTCGACTTCCTTCAATGAGCCATTGGCGATGTCCAGGTGGTGCAGATACTGGGCGCGTCTCCTTCGGCCATAACCTTCGGCGATATTGGAGGGTATCGAGACCGCAGCTCGACGGATCTGTGCAGTCAATCCGAACCGCTCGTCAGGCGGGAAACCCGTGCTGATCCGGTAGATTTCTTCAACCAGTTCCACCGCCCGTTGCCAGACGTGCAGATCACGGTAGCTGCGTATCCCCGAATGACCTGATTCACTCATCCCGCCGACTCCCGACTCCCTACTCCCGACTCCCTGTTTCACCCACAATCGCCTGTGACGGGCGGACGCTGCCGGTGTTGATCCAGATCTCCTGCCACTGGCCCCGGCGGTAGCGGTTGTCGGCCAGCAGGCTGTTGAGCGCCGCCAGCTTGCGGTCCGCGTCGGGTTCGACAGCCTTTTCCTGGCCCGGCGGCAGGCCCCAGACGATCCGGCAGGACATCGGCCGACTATTGGCGGTCGGCAGGACGAGGGTGTTGATCACCAGTCGGATGCGCTCGCGTTCGTCGGTGACGTTGACGGAGATCGAGTCGATGTGGTTGTAGGCCGGGGTCTTCCGCAGGGTCTTGATGAGCGCCAGGGCCGCGTCGACTTCGGGGCCTTGCCAGCGGTATTCGCCGCGGTTGTCCTTGGGGCGGTACTTGGAGTTGACGCCGACGACGCGGGGCAGGTTGAGCGTTGCCAGTTCCGCCAGCGAGCGCGGGCCGTACATCTGGTAGCCCATGTCGTCGATGACGTGGTAGCCGTCGGGCGAGGGCTGGCCGGTGCGTTCGTTGCGCATCTGGACGATGGCGGCGGGGCTGCGGAAGCTCAGATCAACATCGATCGTGCCGTCGGGCAGTCGGCGGATCTGTCTCAACTCGCGGACGATGTCCTGCCGATCGCGGAGGATGTCGGCCGCCCTGACCAGACCGTCACGGTTCAGCGGCTTGGGTCCGATGGCTCTGGCCAGTTCAGCGCGGAGCAGGTTGATGTCGGCCGGGGACATCTCGACGGGCTGCTCGGAGAAGCGGATGTCCTCGGCGGTGATCGGCTGGGCGTGCTTGAGGTTGACGTAGGCCTCCAGGCGCTGGGAACCGAAGTGCCAGGCCAGCGCCACCGCCAGGATCGCCCCCGCGACGCCGGCAAACTTCACGCCCAGGAGCGTGCGGTGCGGGTCCCAGGTGGGGTTGGCCGAAGCGCTCCGCTTGGCCTTGGAGGTGTTCTTGTTTTTGCTGCGAGAGAGAAACCAGCCCATGTGTGCTCCGCGGGTGGGGTGTTCGACACCGGTTGTTGGTATCGGCGAGGAGCGCGCTAAGACCGCAAGAAGCGCTTGGGGCAAGGGTGTAGGCCGTAGGGCGTGGGGTGTAGGCGAGCGGCGTTCAGTGCCTTGTGCCTACACCCTACGCCCTACACCCTACGCCCTGCCCCCTCAACGCAGCGCCAACCGCACTAGGTGATCGCACAGGTCCGGGAACTGGATGCCCATCTGTTTCGCCGCCTTGGGGACCAGTGAGTGGCTGGTGAAGCCGGGCATGGTGTTGGCTTCGAGGATGTAGAGCTGAAGTTGCTCATCGACGATGAAGTCGATGCGGGCCAAGTGTCGGCAGCCGAGCGCTTCAAACGCCCGTTTGGCGGTGTCGATCACGCTCTGGAGGCAGGCCTTCGGCAGGTCGATGTCGAACTTGTACTGCGTGTCCTCGCGGGTGTACTTCGCTTCGTAATCATAAAACGCCACAGCCGGGACGATGTGGATCGGCGGCAGGGCGGTGGGGCTTGCCTTTGCACCAGGTGGGGCGGGCATCTTGCCCGCCGACGTCAGATCTAACCCCTCGATAACCCCGACCGTCAATTCCTTCCCCTTCACAAAGCGCTCGACCATGAGCTGGGCATGTTCGGTGAATAAGCTGTCGGTTGCGCGGGTTGCTTCGTCTTCGGATTGGCAGATCGCCAGGCCGATGCTCGAACCCTCGTCCAGCGCCTTGACCACGCAGGGCGCGGGCATCGCGCGTTGGTCGCCTCGGCGGATCAACTCCGCGTCGGCGGTGGGCAGGCCCGCGTCCTGCAGCACGCGCTTGGTCGCCCACTTGTC
>JBGSTE010000310.1:0-4933 GCA_041736655.1 Phycisphaeraceae bacterium
CGCGGCCATCGGCGCCGTCCGCGGCGAGCTGGTCGAGCAGCAGCGGCGCATCGGCCAGGCCCACCCGCGCCTGGTCACCGAGGGCCGAGACCAGGGCTCGATCGTCTTCCCACTGGCGGACGTGAAGTTTTATCTCGACGCGAATCCCGCGGTCCGCGCCAAGCGCCGGGCCGACCAGCTCCGCGACATGGGTAAGCCCGTACACCTGGAAGAAATCCGCGAAAGCATCGTCGAGCGCGACCGCAAGGACTCGACACGATCCGACGGCCCGCTCATCTGCCCGGACGACGCGATCTGCATCGACACCTCCGATATGACCCTCGATGCGGTGCTGGACCTCCTGGAGCAGAACGTGCGCGTGCGGGTGGGGATGCGGGTGTAGTGGAATGCCGGACGAAGAATGCCGGACGAAGAATGCACGAATGACGAAGGGACGAATGTCGAAGGAATGCCCCATGCCAAATGACGAACCTTCCGTCACATCGCCTATTGAACATTGGGGTTTGGTCATTCTTTCGAGATTCGCGCATTCGTCATTCGACATTGCGCAACGCCGCTAACAAGAGTCAACATGCTGTTTAACCGTTTCAAACAGAGACAGCCCGGCCACACGCTCCGCCGCATTCTTTGGTGGCACCTGTGTCACATGTTCTGCGTCGTCTGGTTCGCGTTCAGCTATCGCTTTAGATTCTTTGGTCAGCACAACATCCCGCGTACCGGGCCGGTGCTGTTGGTCTCGAACCACCAGTCGATGCTCGACCCGATCATCGTCGGCATCGGCTCCTCGCACCGGCAGTTTTATGCGATGGCCCGCGCGACCTTGTGGAACAATAAACTGCTGGGCGTCATGATGGACTCGCTCAACGCGATCCCCGTCGATCAGGACAAGCCCGACGCCTCGACGATCAAGCGCTGCATCGAGGTGCTTAAACAGAACCATGCGCTGCTCATCTTCCCCGAGGGCGCCCGCACCTTCACCGGCCGGACCGAGGCCTTCGAGGCCGGCCTGATGCTCATCATCAAAAGGGCGAAGCCCGTCATCGTGCCCGTCGCGCTCGACGGCGCGTTCGACGCCTGGCCGCGGACCCGCAAGTGCCCCAAGCCCTTTGGCCGCATCGCGTGTGTCTATGGCAAGCCGATCCAAGCGGAGGAGTTGCTGGCAATGACGCCCCAGGAAGCCTTGAAACACCTGCAAGCCTCTGTCGAAGGATTGAGGCTCGAATTGTCTGAATCGATAAAGGCCTAAAACCAATTCTCGTTGAGCCCGCAGAGGCACGGGCGGCATGGACCAAGGCAACCGATCCGTAACGCCAAGACACCAAGTGCCCAAGACGCCAAGATTCGAGCCGATCTATTGATATCGGCTTCTGAACGCGTCGCGGGATCAGGCATACATACGCCGAGGCGAGTGATTTCGTTTTCTTGGCGTCTTGGCGTTAAGGTTTGTATGCCTTTCCTGACTTGAATCTGTGCCATCGATGGAATCTGTGGCTAAAACACAAACCCCAAGTAAACTACCGCCATGCAAGTCCTGCTCATCGCCCTGGCCGTCGCTGTCGCCTACCTCGTCGCCTACCACACCTACGGCCGATGGTTAGGCAAGAAAGTCTTCAACCTCGCCGCGAACGTGGTCTGTCCGTCGGTCCGCCTGCGCGATGATGACGACTTTGTGCCCACGAGTAAGTCCGTGGTCTTTGGCCACCACTTCACGTCCATCGCCGGCACCGGGCCGATCGTCGGGCCCGCCATCGCGGTCATGTGGGGCTGGCTGCCGGCCCTCCTCTGGGTCGTCTTCGGCTCGATCTTTATCGGCGCGGTCCACGACTTTGGCGCGCTCGTCGTCTCCTTACGCAACAACGGCCAAACCGTCGGCGATATCTCCGGCCGACTCCTGAACCAACGCGTCCGGTTGCTCTTCCTGTTTATCCTGTTCCTCGCGCTGACCATCGTGCTCGCGATCTTCGGCCTTGTCATCGCCAACGTCTTCAAGCAGTACCCCGAATCGATTTTCCCGTGTCTCGTGCAGATCCCGATCGCCGTAGGCATCGGCCTCTGGCTGCACCGCAGGGGCGTGGGCCTGCTCGTGCCGTCACTACTCGCGCTGGCGGTGATGTACCTGACGGTGATTTACGGCGACTTCGGCCCGCTGCACGCGTTTAACGCATACTTCGCATCGCTGCCGATCATCACCTGGGTCGCGATCCTGCTGGTCTATTCCTACATCGCCAGCGTGCTGCCGGTGTGGTCGCTGTTGCAGCCGCGCGATTACATCAACTCGCTGCAACTGGTCTCTGCGCTGGGGTTGATCGTCGTCGGCCTCTGCGTGGCCGCGTTCATCGGCGGCGCTCCGCCGGTGGAGGGTGCGACGCGCCAGCCGCTGGAGTTCGCCGCGCCGATGATCCAGTGGCATCCGAAAGATGCACCGCTGATCTTCCCCTTCCTATTCATCACCATCGCCTGCGGCGCGATCTCGGGCTTTCACTGCCTGGTCAGCTCGGGCACCTCGAGCAAACAACTCAAGAACGAGAAGGATGCGCAGTTCGTCGGCTACGGCTCGATGCTGACCGAAGGGTTTTTAGCCACGTTGGTGATATTGGCTTGTTGCGCGGGGTTGGGGTTGGGAACTCAAACCCGCTGGCAAGGTTTAGGCACACCGACAGGTCAATTCGATGCCAATGGCAATAAAGTGTTTCAACTATCAACATGGCATACAAATTTCTTAGGCGATGACGGTTACGTTTACGCGATTGATTTAGATAAACCCAAAGCTGGATCTACTGAAAAGGTTGAAGTACAAAAGTTCAGACAACTCAAGTTTGAAGAGATGCCTAGTGATGCAGTTGTTTCCAGCTATGAAGTTGAATTCTCACCCAGCGAGCCACTATTAATTGGAGGCATTTGGATTGGCAGTGCAGTGTCAGATGATCATCCAGCTTCTGCTGTCGTTTCTCATCAATCTTGGAATTCACGTTACGAATCCTGGTCCGCTTCCGGCGGCCTCGCGAGCACCGTCTCCGCCTTCGTTGACGGTTCGGCGAATTTCCTCAAGGCGATGGGTATCCCCGCGGCGATCGCGGTGGCGCTGATGGGCGTGCTCGTTGCATCGTTTGCCGGCACGACGATGGACACCGCCTGTCGCTTGCAACGCTATGTCATCCAGGAACTCGCGCGGACGCTGTTGCCTAAGCGCGGGCCTTTGGATTGTGCAGCATGCAGCTACAACCTCACCGGCAACACGTCCGGCATCTGCCCCGAGTGCGGGGCGGTGATCCATCAGACAGGTGGGGCGGGCTTCCAGCCCGCCGTTGCGGCACATCCGAATAATATGAGTCAACAGAACTCAGGCCTTGGGCCTGATGGCGGGCAGGATGCCCGCCCCACCTCTCCAAACCTCAATCCATGGAACCCCATCACCTGGCTTGCAAACAAACACGGGGCGACGGTGTTTGCGTGTCTGACGGCGGGGCTGATCGCGGCGATGCCTGCGCCCGGCAATGAATGGTCGGTGGCGAACGCGGGCAAGGGCGGGATGATCCTCTGGCCAATGTTCGGCGCGACCAATCAACTGCTGGGCGGGCTGGCGTTCATGGTGATCGCGTTTTATCTCTGGCGGCGGGGCAAGGCGGTGTGGTTCATCGTCCTGCCGTTGGTGTTCATGCTGATTATGCCAGCCTGGGCGATGACGCTGCAGCTACAGGAGTGGCTCAGCGCTGATGCGAAGAACTGGCCGCTGATTTTGATGGCCGGCGCGACGCTCTTGCTGGAAGTGTGGATGGTGATCGAGGGGTTGTTGCTGTTCCCGAAGGTGCGTGGGGTTCTTGAGCCGGGCGGGGAAGTGATGCCGGTGACTCAACCATAGCTCCGGGCGGAAGCCAAGAGCAGGCGCTCAACACGGACATCAGATGTCTAGACGCATTGGACATCGCTGCTCCTGGCTTCCGCCCGGAGCGATGGCGTCGCATGTCGCGATCGACGTGGACTTGATCTATCATGTTGCGATGCTGCGAGTTGCAATAGTTTGCGTATTGGGCCTGCTGATGACCGGCTGCATCGGGATTCAAAAGCCCGAGGTCGAGGTCACGGCGATCCGACTGGACGAAGTTTCCAACGTCGGAGGCCGGGTGCTGGTGGACCTCGTGGTGACGAATCCCAACGATGAAGAGCTGCCGATGCCCACGGTCAGTTACAGCGTGGATGTGATCGGCGCGGGGTCGTTTGAGTTCACCGATCGGCCGTACGCAGCGCTGCCGAAGAATGGGCAGGTCAAGCTGACCCTGCCGGCGGCGGTGGCGGGGATCGGCCTTAAGGGAAAAGAGGTCAAGGTCAATGGCGAGTTGATCTTCGAGCCCCAGGGCGAACTGCGTCGGGTGTTTTACGACAACTACATCCCGCTGCCCCGCTCGCGCTTTTCAGGCGCGGGGGTGTTGGAGTAGGCGTTAGAAGGTAGGAGTGAGGAGGTAGGAGTCAGGAGGCAGGTGGTCAAGTCCGAAACTTCCAAATTCAAAGTCCGTACTTCAAACTTCTAAACCGGACTCCTGACTACTAACTCCTAACTTCTGTCTCCCAACTCCTAACTCCTAACTTCTATCTCCTAACTTCTACACCATGCCTTACTCAAGCCGACGATACCTGATCCCGTTCCGTGCGACGCTGTTGCCGCAGATTTTTACCGATGTGCTGGTGCTGGGCGCCGGCGTAGCCGGTTGCAGCGCGGCGTTGTCGGCGGTGCGCCACCACGCGTCGGCTGAGGTGATCGTGACGACCAAGGGCCGGCTGCAGGACAGCAGCACGTACTGGGCCCAGGGCGGGATCGCAGCGGTACTCGACAGCGTGAACGACGACACCGAGCAGCACATCCAGGACACGCTGATCGCCGGCGCGGGGCTGTGCGATGAGCCGATCGTTCGGCGCGTGATCGAGGAAGGCCCGGCCC
>JBGSTE010000357.1:0-3079 GCA_041736655.1 Phycisphaeraceae bacterium
CCGCATCACCGCCACCGTGCTCAACACCTCCGAGCAGGACGCGCCCGACACGCCGGTGGTCCTCCGCGTCGACGGCGTCGAGCGCGAGACGCAGCGGCTGTCGATCGATGCCGGCGAGTCGGCGGACCTGGTCTACTTCCACAAGTTTGAAGAGGGCGGGCCGCACACGCTCGAGGTTTCGCTTAGTGACGGCGTGCTCGCGGCCGACGATGTTTATCGTGTGGCGGTCAACGTGATCACCTCGCTGCCGGTCCTGCTGGTCAGCGGCGACCTTGACGCGGGCCAGCCGCCCCGGCCGTTCCCGGAAAATGAGACGGACTTTCTCGAAGTGGCGCTGCAGCCCTTTGCCGCCTCGGCCGACGCGCCGCTGGCGGACCTGATCAAAGCCCAGGTCGTCGGGCCAGCGGCGATCACGCCGGACAATTTGCAAGGTAATCGCGTGGTCGTGCTGGCGAACGTGCCGGTAATGACCGACGAACAAGCCAAACAACTACGCGAATTTGTCGAGGGCGGCGGGGCGCTACTCATCTTCCCCGGCGACCGTGTCGAGGTCGATCGCTTCAACAAACAACTGCACAACAGCGGCAAGGGTTTGTCGCCCACATCGATCACCGGGCTCACGGGTAAGGGCCTGGGCTTTGATGCCGGCGCGACGATCCTGGACGAACGGCATGAGCACCCAGCCTTGTCTTTGTGGAACGACCCGACCAACGGCTCACTGACCGATGCGACGATCGAGGTCTGGTATGAACTTAAGCCTGATGACGAAGATGCACAGACCATCGCGCGCCTCAGCACCGGCCACCCCTTGCTGGTGCAGCGCGAGCTGGGGCAGGGCGTCGTCCTTGTCGCGGCGACGTCGATCGATACGAACTGGGGCAACCTGCCGACGACGCCGATGTTTCTGCCACTCATGCAGCGGCTGATCGCCTTTGCCGCCACGCACGCGGACCCCGACAGCAACGTAGCGGTGGGCCAACCGATCACGGCGGTACTCGACACCGAGCCTGAAGAAGACAAGCTGCTGTGGCAAAGCCCAGACGGCACAGGCATCACGCGGCCGGTCGTGGAGCGTGGCGGGCGCTGGGCCTGCACGCTGGACCAGGCCGACCAGCCGGGCTATTACCGCCTGCTGATCGATGAGAAGCCCGCGCGCGTGTTCGCCGCCAACCTCTCGCGCGAGGAGTCGGACCTGCGTCGCTTGACCGATGAAGAACTCGAACAGTTGGCGCAGTCGATCGGCGCGACGGTGGTCAAGGATGCCGACGCGTATGCGCAGTACGACCGCGAGCGTCGGCACGGCCGACCGCTCTGGCGGGTGGTGTGGGCGCTGGCGCTGGTGCTGGTGTTTGGCGAGTTGCTCCTGCAGCAGTGGTTTGGCAAAGGGGGCTGGTCATGACGCAACTTCGTTTTGCCGGCGATTTGCCGCCCTGGCTGGTGCTGTCGATCGCGATACTCCTGGCGCTGTTGGCGTGGCTGCTCGATCGGCGTGAGCTTCGGCAGGGCGTGTGGGGTTTTGTGCTGCCGGGGCTGCGGGCGTTGGCGGTGCTGTTGATCGTGCTGATGCTGGCCGGGCCTGAGCTGGTGCACACGAGCGGGCTTGAACGGCGTGGCCGGGTCGTGCTGCTGCTGGACACCTCGGCCAGCATGGACGTGAGCGACCCGCAGATGCCCCAGGAAGAGAAGCTCAAGGCCGCCAAGGCGCTGGGCGTCGACGAGTCCGCTTATGACAAGATGTCCCGGCTCAAGCGTGCCGAGCGCATCGTGCTGGACCTTGACAAGGGCTTGTTGTCCAAGCTGCGCGAGACCTACGACCTGGACCTGGTGGAACTGCGTGGCAGTAAGCCCGAGCTGATCTGGTCATCGAGCCAGGCCGACGCTCCGCCGGATGAGCTGGTTGCCGGTACGGGATCGACGTCAACGGACCTGGGCCTGTACATCACGCGGGCGCTGGCGGACTCGCAAGAGAGCGCGCGGGGTCGATTGGCGTTTGCACTCATCAGCGACGGCCGACACAACCAGGGCCAGCCCTTGGGCCAGGTAGCGGTCGGTGCGCGGGCGGCCGGTGCGCCGGTGTTCTCGATCGCGGTCGGGTCGGAGCTTTCGCCGCACGATCTGTCGGTGATGAATATCGACTCGCCGCCGTCGGTTTTCCCCGACGACCGCATCACCGGCAAGGTCTCGCTGCTGGACGCGATGCCCGCCGGCCAAGCCTTTACGCTTGAGATTCTTAGTGGCAGCGAAGTGTTGTGGTCGGCCCAGCAAGTCACCATCGGCGGGAGCGTCATCCGCGCCATCGACTTTGATTTCCCTGCCCAGCGCGCGGTCGAGTTGGCGCGGCAGGCAACGCCCGAGGGCTTGAAGCAGAACCAGTTGCCGCTGCCGCTGCTGGCTCGGGTGACGGGGCTTGAAGGTGATGTGGAGTCGCGTAATGATTCGCTGGCGTTTCAGGTGCGTGCGGTGACGGGTAAGCGCAAGATGCTGATCCTTGCCGGGCGGGCGCGGTGGGAGATGCGTTATCTGGATGCGATGTTCAGCCGAGACCCGCGTTGGGAAGTGACGGCACTGATGGGCGGGCCCGGCGAGGGCCGACGCTGGCCGCGGGCCGATGAGGGCGAGGCCTTCCCGCGCACGCGTGACAAGCTGATGGGCTACGACGTGGTCGTGCTCGGGGAGCTTCCGGCGGGCACACTCAGCGATGGCGAACTGCAATGTCTCTACGAGTTTGTCGCCAACCGCGCCGGCGGGCTGATCGCCATCGACGGCAGGCGAGGCAGCTTCGCCTCGTACGCCAAGTCGCCGATCGCTCCGCTGTTGCCCCAGCGCCTGGAGGATCGCACGCTGCGCCCAAGCCAGTTGCAACTGACCGCCGAGGGCAGGCGCAACCCGACCTTGCGGATCGAGCCCGAGGCGGACCTGAACGCGCGGACGTGGTCGATGCTGCCCGCGCCGTCGTTTGTCGCGCCGATCAAGCCGAGCGTGGGCATCGATGTGGTGCTCGTCGAGGCGGTCGTCGGCGGGCAGGGGACAGACGTTTTGCCGGCCGTGGTGACCCGCCGTGTCGGCGCGGGCTGGGTGT
>JBGSTE010000509.1:0-2633 GCA_041736655.1 Phycisphaeraceae bacterium
CCATCGACGGCAAGCCGGTGGTCTTTGCCAATCGCCTCGCCCAAGTGCGTGAGCTGCGGATCGACTTTGGCGTTTGGAACAAGAACCCCCGCACCCGTCTTGACCTGGCATAAGTGAGCAACATGATCGAAACACAAAACCTTGAACAACTGACACAGTTCGGCGTGGCCGGGCTGATGGGCGCGCTCTGGCTGTGGGAGCGTCTCTACTCCCGCAAGCGAGAGCAGCAACTGACCCGGGCCCACGAACGCCTGACCGCCCAGCAGGAAGAGCTGAGCGTGCTGGTGAGCCTGGTGCAGCACAACACCGCCGCGATCGAACGCTTCGAGAGCACCCAAGCCCGCATCGCCGAGGCGCTCGACCGCCTGGCCGACCACCGACGGGTGGCGTGAACGGGCTCTACGACTCGTTCATTTCCGCGGGGGTAAAAATGTACCACTGTCAGAATGCCGTATTGGGGTAGACGGGCTCAAGTTCTGTCTGTAGCATCAATACTTCTGATAGTCAGATATGTTCAATCAAGGGCGGAATCCTCTGACGAGATTTGAATTGAGCTCACATTGGCACGTCTCTGATTCACTGACTACGCGAACGATCTATCGCAGTCGGCACAAGTACTACACCCTATTTCGCAAGGCGGGAGTTCTTGTGTTCCTGATCGTGGCGATGGTCCTGTTGGTATGGGCTTGGAAATATCCACCATCACGCTTTGATCCGTTATTTGTGCGCATCGCCGTCGGATTCGTTGTTGTACTTCTGACCGCAGGTCTACTGGGCGAACTTCGAGGGGACCTTGTAGAGATTACTTTGTCTAAAGATACCGTTAAGATCCGCAGAGCCGGCCTCATTTCTCAACAGATGCAAGTGTTATCCGCGCATGGACTGCAATTTGTTTATGCACAGCATGAGTCATTATCAAGTGATAGCGGGGCTGTGGAGATCGTACTTGGCTACAACGATACCGCAAATAATGCTTCTATTGAAGTAACTGACACTGAAGATCGCAAACTTTTAGCCAGATTGATTCGCGATTACTACCGCTTATCTGAATATCCAGCGTCAGACGCAAGCCACACAAGAGATATTTGCTGTTTGAAGTGTCGCTATGATTTGCGGGGCAGCGTTATAGCTGATGCTTCCGTTTGCCCTGAGTGCGGCTCAGAAATCGAGCCATGGCAAATTCGTGACTGGAAGAGCGGATTGAATAAGTCGCCTGCAATGAAAAGCGAGCGTAGTGATAAATAGTTTGACTTAGAGCGCCTAACACAATGATCAGGGGGACAGGCATTCTTGCCTGTCGTCAGGCCGCAGGCCTGAGAGTTCTTGGATTCGGCTACGCCGAATGACAGACAGGAATGTCTGTCCCCCTTTTTGTTAGGCGCTCTTAAGCACATGATCTAAATACTCCAAGTAGTCTGGATCTGGGTTGTATTACCTGTTTTGTCTCGCTGCCGTGGCAAACAACATGGGCGATTAGAGACGAGTGGTGTGAATTGGGGGCACGCATCATTTTGCTCAAGTCGAACAACACATCTTGCACCCGGTGTGGTTGCGTCCTTATGCTGATGCAATGCGTGTACGTGATCAAAGGACATTGTTGGGCTTGGTGTACGCTGTTACGTTGACGTTAACGTCACTGGTGTGTGTCGCCTGCGCCCCCAAGGGGACGCCGGTGGACCCGGGGACGCGGGCGGCTCAGCCGGGGGCTCAAGGTGGGGAGTCGGCTCTGCCCGCGTGGTTCCCGCATGCGGTGGATGTGCGGGTGCACCCGGCCTCGCGGTATGTCATTGAGCGTGAGGACCTTCGGCTGGAAGCACGCATCGAGCTCCTGGATCAGTTCAACGAGCCGATCAAGGACATCGGGCAGTTGGTTGTTGAGCTTCGGCTGCTGGATGAGAACGGCAAGCTGGTGCTCGATGCGGACGGCCGACAACGCGGCTTTCGCTGGGAGTTTGACCTGAGCACCGAGCAGTCCCAGCGCGACCACTGGGACCCGATCGCGCGGGCGTACAACCTGCCTTTGAAGATCGACGCGCGGGAGAAGGACCTGCCCAAGTTCCGCACGGTGTTGCGTGTGACGTTTGACCCCGTTTGGCCGGAGATGCCGACGCTGCCGACGAGTGAGAACGCAAGGCAGCCGGTGGAGATCCGGACGGATTGGTGAGGGTGGGGGTTAGGGGTTGGGGTTTGGGGGTTAGGGTAAACCCAGTGCTTCGCGGACTTTTTTGACGAGTTCTTTGGCGATCGTTTCGCTGCTTGCTTCTGCGATGATGCGGATGATCGGTTCGGTGTTGCTCGGGCGGACGTGGACCCACTTGTCTGGCCAGTCGACGCGGATGCCGTCCTGGGTGTCGATCTTCTGTTGGGCGAAGGCGGCCTTCATCTTTTCGGGCATTGTTTTCAAGACGCTCAGGTCGACGTCGGCCTTGTCTTTGACGATCGCGTAGGCGGGGATGTCTTTGACAATCGCGCTCAGGGTTTGCTTGCGTTTTGCGAGCAGTTCGAGCACGTAGGCCATGCCGATGAGCGAGTCGCGGACCTGGCTGATGCGGTTGTCGATGATGCCGCCGTTGCCTTCGCCGCCGAGGGTGGCGTGGTTGGCGCGCATGCCGGCGGTGACGTGGGCCTCGCCG
>JBGSTE010000452.1:0-11780 GCA_041736655.1 Phycisphaeraceae bacterium
GTCGGGTAAACAGGGCCGCGGCCTCGCCGAACGACAGGCTGTCTTGCACCATGCCGATCACCAGCCCGCCGGCGATGTTGATCAGCGTGATCACGATGCCCGCGATCGCGTCGCCGCGGACGAACTTTGACGCACCGTCCATCGCGCCGTGGAAGTCCGCCTCGTGCTGGATCGTTTCGCGGCGCTGGCGGGCCTGGCTCTCGTTGATCAGGCCCGCGTTGAGGTCCGCGTCCACCGCCATCTGCTTGCCCGGCATGCCGTCGAGCATGAACCGCGCCGCCACTTCCGAGATACGCGTCGCACCCTTGGTGATCACCACGAACTGGATGATGATCAAAATCACAAACAGGATCACACCCACCACCGGCTCAGACCCGGCGACGAACTCGGCAAAGGATGCGATCAGCTTGCCGGCGACGAACATCGCCTCCTCCGGGCTGTCCGCGTCGGCGGTGAGGATCATGCGCGTGGTCGCGATATTCAAGACCAGCCGGAACATCGTCGTGAACAGCAGCAGCGAGGGAAAAACCGAGAAATCCAGCGGTGATTCCACAAAGATCGTCGTCAACAGGATCAACGCCGACAACGCCAGGTTCGCCACCAGCAGGAGGTCGACGACCATCGCCGGCAACGGCACGAGGATCACCCCCAGCAGGCTGATCAACCCGATGGGCACCAATAGCGCCCGGTTCTCATTGACCTTGAGAACCCAACGGGGGAACTGGATGTTTTTTGAGCCGTTAGCCATTAGCCGTTAGCGGTTAGCTTCAAGCCTCCCGCTCATCACCTTTCAGTTTTGTTCGATAGCTTTGAATCATACGACCGATCGCTTGCGCTTCAGCAACCAACTCTTGAGCTAATTCCGATTTGAGATACCCAAGATCCTTTGCGAGCAGCAGGTGATAGTCGGTTTCACTTGCAGATCCCTGCGACATACTCATATAACGCGCGAGTTCACGATTCGTACCGCGCCCGCAACCTTCCGCGATGGTGGCAGGTATTGATGCAGATGATCGGCGGAGTTGGCTCGTCAAACCAAAACGCTCGTCGGCAGGAAAGTTCTGCGTGGCCCGATAGACAGATATCGTCAAGGCGTGGCTACGCTGCCAAACCTGAAGCTTCCGAAAATCTCTGGGTGTCTGACTCATGCTTGATTGCTCTGCCTTAAAGCTAACGGCTAAAGGCCAACGGCTAACGGCTCACTCACCCGGCCATTCGGCCCGACAGCCGGTACACGTACGCCAAAATCTCTGCCACCGCGTTGTAGTGTTCTTCGGGGATCTCCTGGCCGACCTCCACGCTGCTGTAGAGCGCGCGGGCCAGGGGCTTGCGTTCGACCAGCGGGATGCCGTTGGCGATGGCGATCTGTCGGATCTGCATGGCCATGAGGTCGGCGCCCTTGGCGATGACTTTCGGCGCCCGCATCGTCGCCGAGTCGTACTTGAGCGCGATGGAGATGTGCGTCGGGTTGGTGATGATGACGTCGGCCTTGGGCACGGCCTGGGCCATCCGCTGCATCGCGAGCTGCCGGGCCACGCGGGCGCGGCGCTGTTTCATCAGCGGGTCGCCGTCCATGTCCTTGAGTTCCTGCCGGACCTCCTGCTTGGTCATCTTCAGGTCTTTGGTGTGCTGAAAACGCTGGAAGGTGAAATCCAGTATCGCCAGCACAATCAGCAGGGCCGCGAGCTTCAGCGCGAGCATGAAAGTCATCTCCGCGACCACGGCGGTGGCGGCCGCGAGGGTCATCATCGGCAGCGCCGCGATCGCGTCGATCTGGTTCATGATCAGCAGGCTCGCCACCGTCGAGATGATGATGACCTTGCCCAGGCTCATCACCAGCCGGATCGCCGCACGCGCATCGACCAGCCGCTTGAACCCGGTGAGCGGGTTGATCTTGCTGAGCTTGGGCGTCAACGGCTTACCGGTGAGCATCAGCCCCGTCTGCCCCGCCGTTACAAGCACGCCCACCCCCGCGATCGCAACGAGGATCGGCAGCAAGGTCCAGCCCATCAAGTACATCACGTAGCTGCCGAGCACGCCCAGGTCGTCGGCCCGCGTGATGTTCGCCGACTCGCCCGGCGTCAGCATGCGGTGCAGCGTCGCCACCATCGCCTCAAAGAGCCGCACCCCCATCCAGTGCAGCAGCACGATCGACGCCAGCAGCATCAGCGCCGCCGTCAGGTCCGTGCTCCGCGCAACATTGCCCTCCTCGCGGGCCTGTCGCAGGCGACGCGGCGAGGGGGCCTCGGTTTTATCCTGTCCGGTTGCTTCAGCCATCCGTGGCCTCTTACTCCCGCGGCGTCCTGCCGCGAATCATTAACCCACCAAGCTACACACTCAAGGCGCGAGCCTCGGCCCCGGCAGAGGCGGAGGCTCGGCATTGAAAAAAGTCATCAGCGTACGCAGCGTCTGACCGGCCAACTCGCCGTAGGCCCCGGCCATCGCGCCGACGATCATCATCATGATCAACAGCGAAGTGAGAATGCGGATCGCAAAACCCACGCTCAAAATGTTGAACTGCGGGACCGTTCGCATCATGAAGCCCATGCCCACGCTGGTCAGGAACGTCAGACACAACAGCGGCGCCGCGACCCGCAACCCCATCTCGAACATGATCGACATGAGCCCGACGATCAGGTGCGCCACCTGCTCGAAGTTCGCAAAGCCGCCGAGCGGGACGTGCCGGAAGGTCTGCGCCAGCGTGTTGAGCATGACGTTCAGCCCGCCGGCGGCAACAAAGAGCGCCAGCGCAAAGAGGAACAGCAGTTGGCCGGTGACGCCGGTCTGGTCGTCGAAATCCGGGTTGTAGATCGCCGCCGCGGCCAGGCCCATCTGCTGATCGATCATATGCCCGCCGAGCTGCATCCCCACCAGCGGGAGCGACGCCGCGAAGCCGATCACGTAGCCGATCAACAACTCCAGCGCCACCAGCAGGCCCAGCGACCACAGGTCCAGCCCACCGACCGCCGCCGACAGGTTGCCCGACGCCTTCGCATCCATCCACAGCATCGGCCAGACCGCGAACGACAAGCCCAGCGTGAGGAACACCTTGACCGTCCGAGGCACCGACGTCGAGCCCAGCACCGGCGCAAGCACAAAGATCCCCGTCAGACGAAAGAGGATCATCAGCCAGACCGGCACGTAAGGCAGGATGGAAGTCAGATCGACGGGCAATCACACGGTCACTTTCAGTCTTGAACCCAGAACGTCATGTCACACGCTCAACACATTCCGGGGGTCACCCGCCCGCCGGGATCGGGCCGAACATCTCGGCGCTGAAGGTCAGCAGCTTGGAGACAACCCACGGCATCGTCACGATCGCTACCAGCACCATGCCGATGATCTTGGGCACGAAGCTCAGCGTCTGCTCCTGAATCTGCGTCACCGCCTGCAGCACGCTGATCACCAGGCCGATGACCAGCCCGGCCATCAGCACCGGCATACTCAGCAGCAGCATGATCGTTAGCGTCTCACGCGTCACATCAATCAGTTGATCCGTCAGCATCTCAAACACTCCATCAATGACTCCGATCACACCAGGCCAGCACGCTTGAGCGAGATGGACAAACAACGCGATCCGCTAAACCCCGCTAGCCCGACCCCGGTGTCACGAAACTGCTCAAGAGGTTCGCCACCACCAGGTTCCAACCATCCACCAGCACGAACAGCAGCAGCTTGAACGGCAGCGAGATTAACACCGGCGGCAGCATCAGCATGCCCATCGAGATCAGTACGCTGCTGATGACCATGTCGATCACCAGGAACGGCAGATACAGCCTGAATCCCAGCAGAAACGCCACCTTCAGCTCGCTGAGCATGAACGCTGGGATCAGCGTCAGCATGTCCACATCCGCGCGACGCAGCGAGCCGCGCTCCTTCGTCGAGCCCGGCTGACGCCACTCCATGAGCATGTACACCGAGTCCCAGTTCCCCGCGTGATCGATCTGCGCAAACATGAAATCACGCAGCGGCTGCTTGGCCTTCTCCCACGCCTCCAGCTCGTTCATCTCGATGTCCGGGTCCTGCATCGGCTGCAACACCTCGGCGTTGATCCGCTGAAGCGTCGGCGACATCACCAGGAACGTCAGGAACAGCGACAACCCGACCACCACCTGCGTCGGCGGCAGCGACTGCGTGCCCAGCGCCTGACGCAAGAGCGCCAGCACAACCACGATCCGCGTGAAGCTCGTGCACATCACCAGGATCGCCGGCACGAGCGTCAGCACCGTCAGCAACAGCAGGATCGACAACGACGTGCTCAGCCCGTCGCCCTTACCCACAACCGCCGGCGTCGCACTGTTGCCCGTGCCCGGCCCGGCCTGCGGCGATACCACGCCCGGCACGCCATCACGCAGCGCGTTAAGCGCCTCGCCACTACGCATCAAGAGCGAGATCGGGTTGGTCAGCCCCAGTTCCTCAGCCCCCGGCGTATTTTCCAGTAGCGCGTTCACGCCCTCAGCTTCTTCACGGGGCTTGTCCGGTGCCTGCGCAGGCGGCGTATCGACCGACACCGGGCCGCTGGGGTTGGCGTTCTGCGCGATCGCCGACAGAGGCAGGCCCAGCGCCAGCAGCAACACGAACCCGCGAACGATCAACAAACGATGTTTCACGCCTTGATCCCCCCGCCGGACAAAACCGCCAACCGACTCCGTACGCTCGATACCGCGCCGCGCGTCTGGTCGATCGTTACACCGTCGTCGATCGCGTCGGCCTCTTGAACCTGCACTTCTCTTGTGTCGGCGTCCGACCACGCGCTGGACAGCCGGCCCATCACACCGCTGAAGCTCCGCGTCATGCTGTTGGGCTTGGCTGCGTCGATCGAAGCGAGCAGGCCCGCGACTTCTTCGGGGTCTTCGACCGATGCGAGCGTCCGCATGCCGTTGGGCGAGTCGTTGACGATCAAGATACGGTTACCCACCCGCAGCAGGACGACATGGCTGCGCGGCGCGACCATTGTCCGGCTGAGCACCTCGACGACCGAGCCCTGCATCCCGCCGATCGCCGCGACGCCGCCACGCTTAAGTAACCAGCGAAGACCAAACACCAGCGCCAGCACGACCCCCAGCGCCGCGAGCGTGCTTAGCAGCCAGCCATCGCCGAGCTTACTCGGCGTTTGCGTGGTAGCGCCATCTATATTAAAGAGACTGCTCTCGCCGGCGCCCAGCGGTAAGGCCTCGTTGGCCGGCAAAGGCTTTTGAGCCTTGGCCGGCTCATTGTCGTTTGGTTCGCCAGTCTGCTCGCCTGCGGCCGGTGCATCGTCGCCGATCGCTTGCGTTGGCGCGGGTGTCGCCTGGGCAGCGGCCTGGTCACGCAGTTGGGCGATGCGCTGGGCTTCGGTGCCAGCACCCTGAGCCTCAACCGACTGACCGACGCCGACACACAGCACGCCAGCGAACAGCACAACGAGGCAAGCCCGCCGTGACAGACACAAATTGGAATCAACCGCTCGTTCCAAACCGGCCCTCCATGGCCTGTGTTTGCTCGATCAGGCGATGCGGACTTGCCTTCGGCCTCATGCCACGGCAAGCCCCGCCTGTTCATCTCCGGTCACACCACTTACCCGACCCAATCACCTGCCCATGTCGGCACCCGCTGCCGACGCAATCGCTTCCTGAACTACGCCGCTCTCCTGCACATCCGCCAGAATCTCGCTGATGCGGATGCAGAAGTTGTCGTTAAGTACCAGCACCTCGCCGCGCGCCACCAGCCGGCCGTTGACGTACACATCCACCGGGTCGCCCGCGAGCTTGTTCAGTTCAACAATGCTCCCGCTGGCCAGCCGAAGCACATCTTCCACCAGCATGTCGGCTCGGCCAAGCTCGATGGTGACATCCAGCTCGACGTCCCCGAGCATGTCGATGCCCCCACGCTCGCCGACAACCGGCCCCAGCACGGAACCGACCGCCTGCTTCATGTCATTGACCTGCTCCTGCGCCTCGGCCAGGCTCTGCGCCAACAGGTCATCGATATCACTTTGCTTAGCCATACACGATCCCGCCGCCCGCGACCGGGGAATTAAAGGTCCGAACTGAATCGCTTCCAGTTACTGATGACAACATCCTTGACGTAAGGTTCGCCGTCAGCGTCTTCGCCGAAGCGCTTCTCGCAGCGTTCCTTGATCTGCCGTTTGAGCGTCAGGCGGTCCGGCTCGTTGAGCTGGGCCGGCTCGGCACGGGCGAAGATCTCGGTGATCTCTTCGCTGATCCGCGCGTTCTGTTTCGTGATTTCGTCCTTAATGAATGCCTCGTCTCGCTTGCGGATGACCACGTAAATCATCGCGTCGTAGAGGTAGGCCTGCGCACCCTGGCGGGTGTTCTGGAACTTGTCGCCGATCAGCAGCACTTCCATGTGGTCCATGAGCAGCGCCTGCTCGTCGACCTTCAACCCCTCGGCCGCGACCTCCGGCGGCTTCTCGCCAAAGAGCATGAAGCCTGCGCCGAGCACCGCGCCCTCGACGACCATGACGATCGCGATGACGATCAGCAGCTTGACCGGCAGCTTCTTCTTCGCAGGGGCGGCAGCGGGTTGGGGCGTTTCGTCGGCCATACGCTCTGGTTATCGGCCAACTGGTCGAAAAACCACGATCAATCCCGCAGTTTTTGCGCGTTGCGGTTCAATCGGGCGAGAACCGCGTTCAAAACTCGGGCCCGCCCTCGCTGCCCTTGAGGTCGATCACCACGTTTTCGCTGACGATGATCTCGACCCGGCGGTTGTCGCGCGCCTCGGTCGTCGAGTATTGGCCGATGACGACCGGCTCGCGGTCGCTGCACGGGATCGGCCGAAAGCGCTTGCGGTCCAGGCGGAACTGCTCGGGGATCTCATCGCCGGTCAGAAACTCTTCGACCGCCTTGGCGCGATCGAAGCTGAGCGTGAGCCGGTCGCCGGAGGTTCCGTCGGCCGCGATGAGTTCCATCGCGGCGGCGTGTCCCTTGAGCTCGATGAGGTTGGTACTGTCCTTTAGCTTCAGGCGAGAGACCAGATCGATGAGCTGCTGGCGGGCCTGTTCACTGAGGTCGCTGGACTCGGGCTCGAAGAGGATGCGTCCGCCGATGGCGTAGCGTTTGCCCTCGCGAACGGCGGTCACGCGTGGTTCCCGGCCGGACTGCCCGGGGTCTTTGACGTTGGACTTGTTGGGCGTGCGTTCCTGCCGCATGCGGATCGATTCGAGCCGTTCGATCAGCGACAGGGCCGGGTCGTCTTCGGTGGGGAGTTTGCCGCCGCCGCCGCGCATGCCGAAGGCTTTCTTGATTTCCTCGACGACGGCCTGGAACTGGTCTTCCTTCTTGATCTCGGAGAAGGAGACGATGAGCACGAAGAAGCACAACAGCAGCGTGACCATGTCGCCGTAGGTCACCATCCATTCCGGCGCCCCGGCCGGCGGGCATTTACATTTTTTTCCCATGGGGCACTCAGCTTTCAGCTTTCAGCACTCAGCCAGAGCAAGCAACCGGCATCGGCTGATTGCTGAAAGCTGAAGGCCCGCTACGCCGCCTCTTCCTTGGGCCGATCGCCAGGCGGGAGGAAGGTTCGGAGCTTCTGCTCGACGATGCGGGGGTTGTCGCCGCTCTGGATCGCCATGACGCCTTTGACGATCACGGTCTTGTAAAGGATTTCCTCGGCCGATCGCTTGCCAAGCCGGTCAGCCAGAGGCAGCGCGACGGCGTTAGATACGAGTGAGCCGTAGAGCGTGGTGAGGAGCGCGACCGCCAGGCCCGCACCGATCGACGCGGGGTCCGAGAGGTCCGAGAGCATGGCGACCAGGCCGATGAGCGTCCCGATCATGCCCATCGCCGGCGCGTACTTGCCGATGGTTTCAAAAATGAACTTGCCCATCTCGTGCCTCTCGACGGTGTTGTCCAGGTCCGTGAGCATGATCGACTCGATGAGCTCCGGGTCCGTGCCGTCGACCGCCATCTGGATGCCCTGGATGACGAACGGGTCGTCGATGTCCTTGATGGCGTTTTCCAAGGAGAGGATGCCGTCGCGCCGGGCGATCTCCGCGTAGCCGACCATGTCCTCGATGAGTTTTTCGATCGAGTTGGACTTGTAGAAGACGGCCTTCTTGGTGATGGCCATGATCTTCTTGACGCTCCTAGCCGGCGCGGCGAAGAAGACGACGGTGATCGAGCCGCCAAAGACGAGCACGACCGAGGGGATATCGAGGTAGATACCCAGCTTACCACCCAGAAGCAGGGTCGCGATGACCAGCAGCCAGGTGCCGATGAAGCCGAAGATGATGCCCAGGTCCATGGGATATACCGTAGTCTTGCGTTGACTCAGAGATTATCGGCGGTCGGTTCGGGGGCGCTTGACGAATACGCCCTCGGGTGAAACTGCGTTCAATCCGGCGGCCGGAGCTTGCGGAGGCACTGGCCGTACTCAATCGCCAGCTCGACGACCTGCTGCATCGTTTCCCTGACGAGGATCGTATCGCCGGTGGTAAGGCGGATGGTCGTGTCGGGGTTCTCCTCGACGACCTTGATGAGGTCGGCGTTGACCACGCACTGCTTTCCATTGAGCCGGGTGACGGTGATCATCGAAGTCTTTAGTGGTTAGCTTTTAGCTTGATGGCCGTTGAGTCAGTCTGCCTTGAGCTAACGGCTAAGAGCTAAAGGCTATCGGCTCGTCTCACCTCAACGACGCGAGTAGTTCCTGGATCATCTCGTCGCTGGTGGAGATGATGCGTGAGTTGGCGCTGAAGCCGGTCTGGGCGCTGATGAGGCTGATGAACTCCTGCGCGAGGTCGACGTTGCTCAGTTCCAGGGCCCGGCCGATGACGCGACCCGAGCCGCCGGTGCCGGGGTTGACGATCTGTGGCGAGCCGGAGTTGGAGGTGTTGGCGTAGAGGTTGCCGCCGACTTCGAGCAGGCCCGCCTCGTTGGAGAACATAGCCAGGGGGATCTTGCCCAGGTCACGGAGCAGGGAGTTGGAGAAGACGCCGGTAATGGTGCCGTCTTCTGCGATGCTGAAGTCTTCAAGGGTTCCGATGGGCGTGCCGTCCTGCCGTAGTGAGTTGACCTGGGTGTTGCTGCCGGAGAGCGCGGTAAGCGAGCCGAGTGTTCCGTTTGGGTCCTGGAACTGGAGGGTCAGGGCCTGGGGGTCCAGCGAGCCGGTGTTGGTCCGGTCAATGATGAAGGAGTTGCCCTGTGCGAGGGTGAACTGCCCGTTGGTATCAAAGGCCAGCGTGCCGGTGCCGAGGAACTTGTTGAGGTCGGTATCGTCGTCCGAGTGCAGGTAGAAGCGCCAGAGCGTGCCGGTGGAGTTCTGGTCTTCCTGGACGATGGTCATGTCGATGCTCATCGCGTTGCCCAGGGAGTCGTAGGCGATGAAGTTGGTGCGTACGGATTCTCCGTCGGCCAGTTGGGCGATGTTCCAGGGCAGCGAGAAGGGCTGGGAGTTGGCTCCGCCGGAGTTGGCGAGGATATCGCCGGGGTCGATGAGGATGGAGTTGGCTTCGCCGGTGTTGGACTCGACGACGACCTGGCCCAGGGCGTTGATACTGACGCCCGGTGCGTTGGGCTGGCTGGTCTCGATACCGAGGATGTCCTGGAGGAAGGTGGTGAAGTCGCCGAGGGTTGTGCCGTTGGCGTCGGAGTTGGTGGTGTTGGACGCGCCGACTTCGAAGGTACGTGCGGGCAGTTCGCCGCCGCCGCGCGTGACCCGGCTGACGGTGATGACCGCGCCGGCAGGGAAGCGTGCGGAGAGGTCGGCGCCGACGAGGCTGGTCAAGAGGTCGCCCGCGACGGCGGGGACGGTGGCGCCGGCGTCGGAGTAGAGCGCTTCGCTCTCGATGACGGTGCCCTGAGTCGCGACGTCGCCGGCGGTGTTGAGGTTGCCGCCGATGTTGATGTTGCGCGTGGCCTGCGCGATGGTGAGAACACCCAGCGGGATGTTCAGGTCCTGGAGCAGGCCCTCGACGACCTGGAAGGTCGAGTCGACGCCGAAGCCCTGGACGCGTCCGCCGTTGTTGTTCACGAGGTTGAAGTCGCGGTCCAGTTGGAAGGTTCCGTCGCGGGTGTATCGCTGTGAGCCGCCCTTCTCGACGATGAAGAAGCCGCTGCCTTCGACGGCCGCGTGGGTCGAGACGCCGGTCGGTTGCAGGCCGCCATCGGAGAAGTCCCGCGTGATCGCGGCCAGTCGTGTGCCCAGCCCCGCCTGCGCGGGGTTGGTGCCGCCGAGTCCCTGGCTGGGGGCCGAGCCGTTCTTGAGCGTCTGCGACACCTGTGTTTCAAAGTGCGCCTGGCTTCGCTTGAAGGAGGTGGTGTTGGTGTTGGCGATGTTGTTGCCCGCCACACCGATGGTCTGAGAGTTGGCGTTGAGCCCGGTCAAACCGGAGAACATGGCCCTGGTAATACTCATCGTCGCGTCTCCAAAAAAGTCTGTTCGTCCTGCCGGGCCTGTCGGGCCTCGCCTCGCTACCCTTCACGCCCCGCGGCTGCCGATGCGAGTACACCCCGCAGCGCCGCATTCTCGATCCGTTCCAGCCCGCCCAACGGATGGTGTGTCCGAGCCTCTTCACCGGCCGGATCCGTCGGCGTCTTCAACGCCTGGTCCGGCTGGCCCGCCTCACTGAGCAGCTCCTGGAACGAGCGGCTCTCGAAAGGCTTGACACCGGCCTGCTGACCGTAATCGGTCGCAGCGGCACCGGGCCGAACGGCCGGCTCAAGCAACTGCAACAACCTCGCGGGGTCCACCGTCATGCGATTACGCCTGCCTTATTCGATCTCTTTGATCACTTCGCCACGGTTCGAAACCGCTGGCACACTCGACAAGGTCTCGCCAAAGCTCAGCACATTCACCAGCGGGATCTTCACCCCGTTCTCCAGTTGCAGCTTGATGTCGCCATCAGCCACTTCCATGCCCAGGACCTTGCCCGACTGCTTCGTGACCAGCCCGTTGCTGTCGCGCACCTCGCCGCTGACACGCATGCCGATGAGCCGGCTTGAGTCCAGCGCCTGCAGGTCCAGCAGCAGTTGCTGCACCGTCTGGCTGTTGAGGTCGCCCAGGTCCGTGACTTCCGTCACGCGTTCGGCTGCGAGTTCACCGCCGCCGGAGAGGTTGAGGATCGGCTTGCCGTCCTGCACGGACATCGACTCGACTAGGCCCTCGACCGGGTTGTTGAGGTTGTTTAGGCCCTTGACGTAGTTGCCGATCATCTGCGAGCCGGCGGAGATCGCGTTCTGTGTCACCAGCGTTTCGAACTTGTTCTCGAGCTGGACCTGGCTCTCGATGTTGCGGATACTCGAGAGCTGTTCGAGGATCGCTGCGGTGTCGTTGGGCGCAAGCGGGTCCTGGTTGCTCAGCTCGGACAGAATAATCTGCAGGAACTCGCCAGAGGAGAGCTCGGCAAAGCCGTTGGGCCCGGAGGTGTTGGTTGGATTGGCAAACGCGGTGGCGCTGCCGATGGCTGCGGACATATTTGGTTCCTCTAAATCAGGCGGCGTTCTGGCCGGCGGTTGTGAGCTGGTTCAGGAACCCGCGCCGGGTCTGATGCTGCGGCGTCGGCGTATTTTCATCTCTTGAGCCGCCGGACGGGTTGCCGCTGTACTGGTTGCGGCTTCGGCCGTCGTTGGCTGACTGCTGCTGGGCGTCCTGGTTCTGCTGCTGGTTGTCGCTCTGGTTCTGACTCTGGCCGGTGTTCTGGCTCTGGGCGGTGGAGGCCAGGGGCTGGACGGTCAGGCGTTCGACGCTCATGCCGTGGTTTTCGAGCGCCGTGCGTAGCTGGGACAACTGCTGGGTCAGCAGGGTCTGTGCAGAAGACGACTCGGCATGGAAGCTCG
>JBGSTE010000458.1:0-5317 GCA_041736655.1 Phycisphaeraceae bacterium
TGGCCGGCGGCGGGGCGTCGTTGCGGGTGCGCCTCCACTCTTCGGCCGACCACGCGTTGCGGTCGCTCGTGCGTTGCTGCCGTGTCGCAGCTCCGGGCTCGTTGGTCTGTCGCGTCATGCGGGGCTCAGGGCGGTCGGTGCATCAGGCGCATCGACCTTGGCTGTCGCGGTGGCCTGGGTGGTGTTGGTCTCTTCAATGCCGGCGCTCGTGCGAGCCCGGACAACGCACTTGACCGTGGTGCCTTCGGCGAAGGTGCCCAGCGCCTGCTGCAGCGTGGATGAGCCAACGGCGAAGTCCGGCGTCGTGTAGCTGATGGGCGTTGCCCCGGTGGCGATGTAGATGTTGAACCCTGCGGCCGTGGCCTCGGCGTTGTCGCTGCGGTATCGCCAGCTGGCGGTCATGCCGCCGCCGGACGTCGGGGTCAAGGCCAAGGCATAGGGTGCATTGGGCGCAGGCTCAATGAGCACAGCATCCCCGTCCATCGCCACGCGGCGCAGGCGGTTGGTAATCGCCGCGACGCTCTCGATGCCGCAGTGGCTGACCGCTTCGATGTAGTAGTACTGGGTGCTGTCTGGATTAAGGCCGCTGAGGTCGTAGCTCAGCGTCTGTCCATCGACCTCGTCGATGAGGACGCTGGGCGCACTGACAGACGCCCGGCGGTAGATGCGATACCCGGCCGGGTTACCAGACAGCAGCAGTAGGAGTTGCTTGAGGTTCATCGTTATGCGCTGCCTGCGATGATGAAGCTGGTGGTGTCGGCCGGTGCCTCAGAGAGCGGCTTCTTTAAGACGATCGTCGTACCCGTGCTGGTGTTCTTGATCTCGCGTGCTACGCCGACCAGGTCCCCGCCGGTGAAGACCAGGAACTGCCCGGCGTAGGCCGATGCGTCCAGTGCCAGGCCGGCGACATCAAACTCGGAGGTCGTGGCCGCTGCGTCGTCGACGGTGCCGTTGGCGGCGATGTCGCCTCCGACTGAAACGATCTCGGCCGAGCCGCTCCAATCCAGCGTGCCCACGCCGAGAATAGATCCGCCCGCATTCTCGACGCGGACGCTGTAGCTGCCGACGGCGAGCACGCCATCGTCCAGGCTGGTCGCAGCGACGTAGTAGCGCGTCGTCGGGCTCTCGGTCATCGCGACCGAGGCGGCCAGGCCGCTGGTGTCGTAAAACTTCGCGGTGAGGGTCTGTCCGGTCGCGCCGTGATAGTTGACTGGATGGTTTGCCATTAGACGGTGTCCTGATATCCCAAGGGAGAAGTGCCGAGGTTGACCTGCGGATGCCACACATAAACGTTGTCGCCAAGCACCACCGTGCCCTGCTTGGAGGGGTAGAGATAGAGCCGCCCGCTCTGGCCGGCGACGGTGGCAACGACCACACTGACCTGCAGCCGATACCAGCCGCCGCCGACATCGGTCACAGACACGGTGCCGAGGCTGCCGGTGATCGTTTCGTCACTGAACCTGAATGAAACCCGCCCAACCGTCGTTGCGGTCGTCTGGTTGTAGGCGAGCAGCTCGATCTCGTTGGAGTTCCCCGCCTTGGCGTAAACGCTAAAGCAATACGTCTGGTTGGCCTGGACACTGCTGAACTCCACGAGCGTGAGCGCAGAGGTGGAGCTGGTGATTGCCTGCAGCAGGTAAGCGTCGTTAGCGCCGTCTGGCGATGCCTGGCCGCCGGTCGCAGAAGTCGTCGCTGCGGACCACGGCGAAGCGCCGAGGACCGAGCTCTTGGGCAGCTTGTTGTGTGCGGTGTAGTCCGGGTATGCACTCAAGCTGGCGGTCGTAACGGTTGCGCCGCCGCCCATCGCTGTAATCGCGTCATTGATGACCGAGTTATAGACACATAGAACGTTGCCGAAGAAGCTCGATGTCGTCACGCAGAAGAGGACCAGCTCACCACCAATCAAAGCAAAGACCGGGCTGCCGCTGTCGCCATCAACGGTCGCCTCATAAAACGTCTGCTGATCGGTGTCTGAGGGCTGACCCCAATACATCGACCCGGCAAGATTGAGCGTGGCAAAGCCCGCGACCAGTGCCTTCTTCTCTTTGTCGGTTTTGACCAGGCCCCACTTGTACTTGTAGTCGGTGATCGCTCCGGGAATAAAGTTGCCTGCGTTAGCGGGCAGAATCTTGCAGGGCGTGATGTCCTCGGGTGCCGCACTGGTGTAGCGCACGACGCTGATGTCGGTAAATCCAATGCGGGTGCGGCTTGCGACGGTGAGCGTGGTCGCGTTACCATCCGGATCGACATAGATGTCCTGGCTCGACTGGTAGTGATCGGCCTGGATGCCGTACTGCTGAGCGATCAGCACCGAGCCGCGTGTGCCCGCGCCGATGCAGGTCACATCGACGCCTGCTAGGGTCAACCAGTTGCTGGCGTTGCGGGCGTAGCTGCCAGGGAACGATGAAAAGAGCGGCCCGTTGGTCGCGAGGCTCAGCCCATCGATCGCCGCCGCGACCTGGTCGTTGCAGTGAGCCGCAAGAGAGCCTGCAACAACACCGATCGAAGTGCGCGCGGTTGTCGAAGGCGAGATCGAGGCCGGAGCGAGGATTCGCTTGGTCAACCAGGGTGAGCGGGCGAGGATCTTCGCCGTGCCGTTGCCGACGAACGTTCCGACGCCGGTGGCTGGATCAACCGTCATCACGTCAGGCGACTTACTCTCATAAACGATGTCGCCGCCTACGCCGGGGTTAACTTCGCCCGACACGCTGACATCGTTCCACTGAGTAACCTGTGAATTGATCGACTCGCGGAAGATCGCGTCCTGCTGATCGTAGTCGGTCGTGGTGCCCCCGACCGTGGAGACGCGTTGATTGAGGGACAGATCAAACTCATAGCTCGCTGGATCGAACAGCGCGATCTTGGCCGAAGCAATCGTTTTGTCGACGCGTAACTTGGGCATCAGATCGCCTCGCTGCTGACCGTGTTGTTGGCACCGGTCGTGATCGCGTTGAAGTTCTCGATGTCCTCGGCACCGGTGCTGATTTGATACGCACCGTGGCTGAAGATGTTGTGTGCTGCAACCATCTCATCTGCGCTGCTGGCGTCAGCGAACGTGATGGTTCCGCTGGGGGTGCCGTTCGTCGTGATGATGGTGTTGTAGTAAAGAACCGGCCTGCCTCCAGAAGACACAGACAGCACGGATGCGTTGGCGGACACGATCCGATTGCGTTCAAGCCTTGGTGCTGCACCAGTCCCGTCTAGGGTAATAGCTGCAAAACCATCGATGATCTCTATGCGGCTGGCCCGCATCACCGCCGTATCGCCCAGGGTCAAACTCATGTCCACCGCCAGGGCTTCGAGTTCTTCCGCCACAGCAGTCCCGGTCAGCGTCAGTGCCCCAGCTAGCACCACCGGATTCGCGGGCTGGAACTGCTTGAGATTCCGCAGCCGGGATCGGCCACTGAGCGTGATCGTCCAGCCAGCGGTGACCGCTGTGTTCTCGCAGCTGAACCCGATCCCGTCGATGATCTTGTCGCCGCCAGAGATCGTGCATGGGGCCGTCGTCGTCGCGTAGGCGATGCGTGTGGCGTCTGGCCCATCCGGGAATAAATAGTCGATGTGGTTCACCGGGTCGGTGAAGCCCGTCGTCATGTTGTAGCGGCCGGCATGGATAACGATGGCAACGCGGTCCTTGATGCGATAGATGTCCTGGTTGTCGGCCGGGCTTGCGTTGGTGCCGCGTCGGGCGCGCGTGACCGTCAGCGTGTTGCCCGCGATCCCGGTCACCAGCATCCACTCGGCCGCAAAGGTCGTCGAGTTAAACGCGCCGCTGCCGCTGCCGTTGGTGCCCCAGGTGATCAGGTCTCCGACATAAAACGCCGCGCCGTTGTCAACGACGATCGTCGTGTCCGTGGTTGCCGGGCTGGGCGTACCGTTGAAGGATGACACGCCCTCTTTGGTCATCGTCACAAGTTTGGCCTCGGCATCCGCGACGGCCTGGATCAGCAGGTCTTCGTTGTCGTCCTCGTCGGCACCGGGCACGACATGGATCGTGTTGCGGCTGCTGCGGCCGACTTTGCGGTTGACACCACTGAGGCCGACCACGACCTGCTCGGTGTCGGTTTCAAAGCCGATCTCATAGTCGTCAAGCACCAGCGAGGCCGCGACATCCGCAGCGATCGCCACGCCGTTGACCAGCAGGTTGCCGTTCTCATCCCGTTCGATGATCGGTGTGCAATTCATTGAATAGCCTTCCAGCACTTGTTGATGAAGCCCGCGGTCTCGTACTTGTCTGCCCACACGCCACGCGGGCGGTTCAGGCGCAGGTCGATCTGCGCTTCGTCGAAGCTCGGCACGCCCGGGTCCGCGTCGATCGTGCGATTGCCGCCGGTTAGATCTCGGTGCGACTTGCCGCCGATCAGGTAGTTGAGCCCCTCGGTGTGCCAGGCGATCGCGAAGTTGCCGGTCAGCGTGCTCTCGGCGTCGATGTCTTTGAAGGCCGGCACCTTGGCTTGGTTGCCCAGCCGACGGGCCGCGAGGTTGCGGCTGATCTGCATCTTGGGCGCGATGAGCGTGAAGGCGTGGCCGCGGATGTCTTCGTTCGGCTTGTTGGGATTGGCAGCCTGGCCGGGCGGGTTGATATCGACCTGGTCCAACAGGACGTTGCCGATCAGCTTGCTCCCGCTTAAGTGGGCGATATAAGGCCCAAGCGGCGCACCGCTGATGATGCAGTCGATGACCTCGCCGCCGGCCCGCAGCTGGACCGCGCTGCCGCCGGGCCGCGTGAGCGTGCAGCCGATGACGCGAATCGGGCCGTTGAAGGTCTGGCCGTAGATGCAGTGGTTTTCCTTGCCGCGATCGTCGTTGGTCCGGTTGCCAGATCGGTCGATCGAGGTCTGGCTGATCGTCGCCTGAGCCATGCCTTCGAGGTAGATGCCGATCGAGTGTGCATCTGAGCCGTAGCTCGTGCCGACGATGCAGCGGTTAATGATCGCTGTGATGCGGCCGGGAGCGCCGTAGGCCGGCACCTGGTATCGCGACCAGTCATCGACCAGCTTGATGTTGGCGTCGAAGCCCGCGATCGAGCAGTCCTCGATCAGAACGTCCTTGGCGTACTTGCCTGCTGCGCGGGTGAGCTTGAGGTAGATGCCGTTGACGTCCTTCTGCGGCTTGTCTGGCCCGACGATGTTTAGCCCGACGACTATCAGCCTGGTGATTTGGTCGCTGGTGGCTTCGATGCCGTGCTTGCCGACCGGCGCACGGAAGGTCGGCCGATCGCCCTCGCCCCAGACGCCGACGAGCTGCGTCGAGCGCGGCAAGACAAGCGAGCCCTGGTAGACAGTGCCGGCGGCGATGCGCGCCTTGTCGTTGCTGT
>JBGSTE010000470.1:0-2076 GCA_041736655.1 Phycisphaeraceae bacterium
GGCAGCTCGCCCATGCGGATCAGGCGGCGCCTGCTCTGTGCGGTAGCGGCAAAGTGCAGGTGCGCGAGCTTGCTCGTGGCGTGTCGCATCGCTTCATCAGCGACGCCCTCGGCCCGGTCCCCGCCATGGATATGCGCCACGCGAAAACCGCCGACCTGCCCCGCCAGCGCCCCGGCCAGGGCCTCGATCCGGTCGCCGATGACCAGCACCACCTCCGGCCTAAGCCGAGCAAGCGCCTTGCCCATCCCCGCGACACCACGTGCAAGCGACTGCACATCCTCGGCACGAGAAGAGGCCTTCAAAACAGGGACTGTCCCTTTTTTCTGCTCTTTTTTCTGCTTCTTCTGCATCGTTACACGCGCGGCGATCTCGTGGCGGATATCGCGCAGGCTGCGGGTCGTCAGGTGCGTGCCGGTGACGATCAGTTGCAGTTCGAGTTTGTTGTGCGACACGATGGCATCGAGCACGGACGCGAGAATGCCGTACTCCGCCCGCGTGCCGGTGATCGCTGCGATACGTCGTGTCATCGTTGATCCAGGCCGATTCATCCCACCGCGCGGACCGGCTTACCTTTGGCGCGATCCTTCAGGGCCGCCTCAGCCACGCGCAGGTCCGCTTCAATGTCCACGTCGATCACTTCGCCCGGGCCGGTGATGATCGCACGGCGATCCTCACCCAGAAACGCGTGCGGCTGGCCCTCGATGACACGGAACAGGGAGCTGCGCGTTACCGCGATTACCCCGCCATCGAGCATGTACACCGGCGGCAGCTCCTGTCGGCGGTACACCGCGTTGTCGACATACATGCCCAGCCGGCCGCTCTGTGCATCGACCGTCTTCATCCAGTACGGGTGGTTCTTGCCCACCGGGTAGACGCTCTGCACGCTGTCGGCCCCGGTCTCACAGAGCATCGCGATCGCCCGGTCGCTCAGGTCCGCCGGCCGCACCGGCACGTTGCCGTACAGCACGCACACCACCTCGTGCAGGCCCACGATCTGATTCACCGCGTGACGCACCGCCGCATCGACCGTCGCCGTATCGCTCGCCAGCTCTGCCGGCCGCTCAACGACATCTACGCCGAACTTGTGCGCGATCTCCGCCAACTCTTTGCCATCGGTCGAGACGATCAGCCGGTCGATGCGCTTGCTCGCAAGCGCGTGCTCGATCGTCCACGCGAGCATGGGCTTACCGGCAATAGGCAGCGCGTTCTTGTTCGCCAGCCCCTTGCTGCCCGCCCGCGCGAGGATCACACCTAAGACACCCTGTAACATCTTCAAGCCCTTCTCTATACAACCCGCACGACCTGCAAATACACACATCAACCCGCCGCTGACGCTGACGCCAGCATCTGCTTCTGCGCTTCAAGCCACTCACGACAAACCGGGCACACCACGTTCGCCGCGCTCGCCTCCTCAGCCAGCGACAGAGCGTCACGCCACATCTGCAACATCAGCCTCTCACCAACCCGGCCGAGCGACAAGCGCCCCAGCCAGTCCTGGCCACACAAACACACTCGGCCATCGCTGAGCACCGTCAAACGCTGCTTCTGCCGACACAGATTGATCGGCTTATCCGGCGGACGCGGCACCTCCATCGGCACCGGGCTTAGGTCAGGAATCAAACCGCGACCCGTCAACGCCCGGTCCACCACCGCCCAGCCCGCCACCGTCATCCACCGCTCAAAGAACGTCTCAAGGTCCGCCAGATTCTCCGCCACCTTGACCATCCGTGGCACGATCCAGCCCTGAAAACCTCTGCCCAACTGGCGGTTGGTGTTGCGATGCTTAAAGAGCAGTTGGAGGTTCTCCATCACCTTGCCAAAACCATCGACCCCCATCAGCTTGTGATACGTCTGCCCGCAGTCGGCATTGACCCGCAGGCTGATCACGTCCACCGGCAAGGTCGCCAGCCGATCAACCGTGTCCGTATCCACCAGCAGGTCTGTCTCGATCCCGACACCCAGCAGGCTCGACTGCGTCGCGCGCGAAAGCACCTCAAACCAGTCCGCGTGCAGCAGCGCATCGCCAAGCCCGCCAAAGAGTACGGAGGTGTCGGTCAGGCTCTGGGAGGGGGGGGG
>JBGSTE010000472.1:0-2578 GCA_041736655.1 Phycisphaeraceae bacterium
CGCCAGCGCCGCGCCGATCGCAAACGCCCCCTGCCACGACAACACCGCCGTGCCCACCACCATCGCCACCGCGATCGTCAGCGAAACCTGCAGTGACCCGGCAATCAGCGCGGTCAGGCCAAGACGCTTGAGCCTAGACCAGTTGAACTCCAGCCCGATGGTGAACATGAGCAGGATGACGCCCAGGCTCGCGAGCGTCTCGACATTGTCCGTATTGCCCAGGGCCTGCCCCGCCCCGGCATTCTTGAGGATGACCCCCGCGAGCATGTACCCCACCACCGCCGACTGCTTGAGCCGCTCAGCAATCACCCCAAGCAACATCGCCACCGCAAGCAGCACGATCAGGTCAAGCAGGTTGGTCCAGAGGGTGGTCATGGGATCTCGATCTCGTTTAAATCATCCTAACGCGAGCCGCTCTCATGCGTGGGAAAACCCACAGAACCTTTCGCCGACCCGAAAAACCCCGCGCGATACAGTAAGGCGATGAGCGAGACCAAAACCCAAAAGCGTCGGCCGATCCGATGGTGTCTTCGAGTTGCTCGTCGACTGTTTGTGTATACCGCCGTGGCTGTCCTGATCGGCGTCGTTGTCTTCGCCCTTTATGCTTGGCAAGTTAATACACGTGGCGAGCGGGCGGTACTGCGGGTTGCCCAGGAGCTTCAAAAGCGCGGCCTCCTCAACCTCTATACCGACGCCATCGAGCATCAAGACGAATCTTCAGATGAACGAACGACATCCGCCGCCTATTGGCGCGCAGCGATGGAAGCCGCTCCGGAGGCTGGTGAATTGCCTATCCCGGCGGTTGCTACGGTAGCGATTGAGACGATCTATCCGAGGCAGCAGTACCACCCCGAAATGGTCGCGGCCATGCGGAATGTTGTTGATGAAAATCCGCTCTTTTTCGAATTGATACAATCTGCGAGAATCGCCAGGCATGGACGACTGACCGCGAAAACTGCGTCTGATGAGCTTGGTGGGAATATGTCCTTGCTCGCCAATTCGCGCCGAATCGCACGGTGGTTGCAGGTGCGCGCCAACCTCGCAGAAGCCGAGGGCGACAGCGACGCGTTTACGGATGCGGCCCTGAGTATCTGTGATCTGAATAACAATCTACAGGACAGCCCCGGGATCATTGCACCGCTGGTTCGTGTCAGTATTGATGCACTGAACGGCCAGATGGTGGCCGATGGGTTGAGTCGAATTGAGCTAGACGCCGATCAACTCGGTGTTTTGATCAAGGCATTTGAACGGCGTCAACCGGACACTCAGGTCAATTCGTATCTGGGTAACGCGCTATCGAGCGAGTATCACCGTGTCACCCAATCGCTCGCTGCCTATATCGTGTACCGGGATGCGGAGTTTACGATCCGGCTTAAACACCTCAGTCCAGAGGCTCTGGAGTGGTTTGAGCCTGCGGAAGAACCCGGATTGCTTGAACGCTTGTGGGACAGCACGATGTTAAGCAGCTGTATCGGCAGGTATCAGTTAATCAACGCCGGCGTCATGCTGCGTGAGATCGAGCGCTATGACACCATCATTGCGCTTGTCGGTGATCCGGCCAAGCGCTGGACAGAGTCGGCCAGGCTCTCAGAAGAAGAAAACGAGCAATATGAGAAGATAAAAGAAATTGATACCCATTCCGTGGGTGATCTCGCTTTAATGTCGGCAGTTCGAGTGCTGATCCGGTCCGACTCCCGCACCGCGACGCTGATCGCGGCGCTTCAGGTCGAACGATACCGTGTCGAGCACGGCAACTGGCCCGCGAAGCTTGAAGACGCAACCGGCAAGCAAGTCATCGATGCTCGAGGACAAGCCATTCGCTACCGAAAAATGCCGGAGGGCGTCATCATCTACAACACCGGCGATAATACGATCGACGAGCAGGGTTACAACGAACGCGAGTATGAAGCGTCAGACCAGTTCCCCGAAGCAGACGACTATCCCGTGGTGTTATACAACCCCGAACTCCGCAATCTATTGCCGCCGCCAGCCCGGGCTATACAGCCAGAGTCAGACTACGATACGGTTGATGGTTTTTGAGTACTCAATAAGGAATAACCCGTCATGGCCCTGACCCCCTCCACCATGCTCGCGCTCGGCACCGTTGCGCCGGACTTTGAATTGCCCGATATCGACAGCACGCCGGTCACGCGGGACAACTATACCGATCACGCCCTGCTGGTCATGTTCATCTGCAATCACTGCCCGTATGTCAAGCATGTTGCGCCTGAGCTCGCGCGGCTGGGTCAAGACTACGGCCTCGCTTGCGGCGGTGAGGTCGGCATCGTTGCGATTCAGAGTAATGATGTTGAGCAGTACCCCGACGACGGGCCGGAGAAGATGCGGGAGGAAGTCGCTGCGCGGGGCTACACGTTCCCTTATTTACTGGATGCGGATCAGTCGGTGGCGCGGGCGTACTCGGCGGCGTGTACGCCGGACTTTTTCCTGTTTGATGCCCGGCATCGGCTGGTGTACCGCGGTCAACTCGACGCGACCCGGCCGCACCGCGTTGCGTCGGGCCAGTACGACGACCGCCACGGGGCGGCCAACGGGCAGGACCTGCGCGCGGCGATCGAGC
>JBGSTE010000474.1:0-3470 GCA_041736655.1 Phycisphaeraceae bacterium
GCTCGATCGCCATCCTCTCACACGCGATGTCGATCATCGTCATCGTCGGCATCGGCTGGCTGGTGCTGATGGTCAGCGACGCGCTAGGCGCGGCCGTCGCCGCCGACTGGGACATCACCAAAGAGGACAACCGCAAAGAGCGGGCGATGCTCACCAAGTTTCGCGTGCTTCGGCGGGTGTGGATCGGTATCGTCGCGGTCTGCACCGTCGGCGCGGTGCTGATGACCTTTCCGTCGATCCGCTCGCTGGGGGCCGGGCTTCTCGCGTCCGCCGGCGTGGCGGGGATCGTGCTGGGCGTTGCGCTTCGGCCGACGATAGAGACCCTGCTCGCCTCGATCCAGGTCGCAGTCACCGAGCCGATCAACATCGACGACGTGGTCATCGTCGAGGGCGAGTGGGGGCGGATCGAGGAGATCCGGCCGACGTACGTCGTTGTCCGCATCTGGGATGACCGCAGGCTGATCGTGCCGCTGACGTATTTCATCAGTCAGGCGTTCCAGAACTGGACGCGTACGACGGCCCACATCACCGGGGTGATACTCCTGAAGCTCGACTTCGCGACGCCCATCGAATCGGTTCGGCAGAAGGCGGGCGAACTGGTCGAGGCCGACCCGAACTACGACGGCCGGTTCTGGGGCGTGCAGATCACCGACACCGACGACCGGACGATGACCCTACGCGTGCTGTGCACGGCCGCCGACGCGTCCAAGGCCTGGAACATGCGCTGCGCGGTGCGTGAGAAACTGATCACCTGGCTGCAGCAAACGCACCCCGGCTCGCTGCCGCGCCTGCGTGCGGAAGTTAGTCGGTCGGTTCAAGGAGGCGATGAGGATGGCGTTTATGGCGATACGCAATGATTCACAGGCTTGCAGGTTGTGGAGGCTGAGCGCGACATGGCCGGGAATGATTGTCCGGGCCCGCGGGTTGACTTGGTGCGTGTGGTGTCCCCTGACCACCCGACTTGAATTGGATGAGCTACAATCGATGAAACGGAGCAGTTGATATGAAACAGTCAACCCGAGTTCTTGGAGCCTTGCTGATGCTGCTGTCTTTTGCCGGTTTTGCGTGCAATCGATATGAAACGAACCCCGCCGAGGTCTCGGCCCCGAAGACGGACGAACAACTGACATCCGCTCCTGCGCCCGCGTCGGCGGGCGAGCCCGCCGTTGCCGTTGAGCCCAAGCAGGTCGTCCTCGCCGGCGGATGCTTCTGGTGTGTCGAGGCGGTGTACGAGCAGATCGACGGCGTCCTGAACGTCGAGTCCGGCTACGCCGGCGGCACCGCAGAAACCGCCAACTACAACGCCGTCAAGACCGGCCGAACCCTGCACGCCGAGGTGGTCCGCATCACCTACGACCCCACCAAGCTCACCTACGGCCAGATCCTCAAGGTCTTCTTCACCACCGCCCACGACCCGACCACCCTCAACCGCCAGGGCGCTGACGAAGGCCCGCAGTACCGCTCGGCCATCTTCTACGCCAACGACGAACAGAAGAAGATCGCCCAGGACTACATCAAGCAGTTGACCGACGAGAAGGTCTTCCGCGACCCGATCGTGACGACGCTCGAACCGCTCACGGCCTACTACATGGCCGAGGACTACCACCAGGACTACGCAAAGATCAACCCCAACGAGCCTTACATCCAAGGCGTGTCGGACCCGAAGGTGCAGAAGACCAAGAAGGCCTACCCGGAACTCTTGAAAGACGGCTCGGCCAAGTAAACGAGCTTAGAGCGCCTAACAAAAAGGGGGACAGACATTCCTGTCTGTCATTCGGCGTAGCCGAGTCCAAGAACGCTCAGGCCTGCGGCCTGACGAAAGGCAAGAATGCCTGTCCCCCTGATCATTGTGTAATGCCTGTTCCCCTGATCATTTTGTAATGCTTGTCCCCCTGAGCATTGTGTTAGGAGTTCTTAATCGCCCTTGACCATGCGCTGTTGATACGTGCGGATGGTGTCGATGACGTGTCTGGGGTTGGCCACGCCGCTGATGGTGATCTCCATGTCGTCCTGGCCGGCGGAGCTGATGGCGATGGTGCCGGCGCCGACGAGTCGCTCGATGAGGTTTTGCTGGACCTGGATGTTGCGGATGTCGTCGTGCTGAACTTCGCTGGTGCGTCGGTTGATGACGCCGCGGGCCCAGATGCTTCGCTGGGTGGTGATGGTCAGCGACTCAAAGCGGGACATGATGAATTGCACAGCGAGGACGACGGCCGAGGCGAGGGTGACGACCGCCAGCAGGGCGGTCAATAGCGCGTAGCCGTAGCCGGCGGAGGCTTCGCCGACGAACATGATCAGGCCCATGAGCCCGACGAGGATGAGCGCCATGAGCACGATGCTTCGGCCCGGCTGCTCGCGGAAGGCGGCGGGGTTGATGGTCATCACGGTCTGCTCGGTCGACTTGCCCGGTTTGGTCGTGGTGTCTGAGGGCCTGGCTTGGCGAGCGCCTTCGGACAGCAGTTGGCCGGTGGGTAGCTGCGGCATAAACGGCAGTTGACAGTGCGTGCAGCGGGCCGGCTTGTCGCAGGCGTCGAGGCTCAGATTCGTGCTCAGGCCGCAGTGCGGGCATAGGAATGTAAGTTCCGTCATGACCAGACGATACCACGACTTGGTCGCGGATACACCTGTCTTGTAAGGCAAACAGGCTTGGTGTGAATGATCGGCGGTGTCTATAGTGATGCTCTGGGCTCTGATCATGGGTAAAGACGCATACAGCCCGGCAAGGATCATCGCAGCGGCGAGGCAACACCTGGCCGACGCTCTGTCCTGCTGCGCGGCCGACGACCGGCAAAGCCCGCAGAAGGTTCACGCCGTCCGCAAGGACCTCAAGAAGGTCCGCGCGTATTGGCGGCTGATGTGGTACGCGCTGGGCAAGGGCCAGGCCAAGGCGGGCAACGCGCGTTGCAAGCAGGCCGCGAAGGTGCTGGCCGGGGCGCGGGACCAGATCGTCATGCTCGGCACGCTCGAGGAGCTTGGCCAGGAGACGGGCGCAAAGACCGCGCAGGCGCTGGACGTGGCCAGGCAGGCGGTGCATGAAGCGGCCGATTCGTCGCCGAATGAAGAGATCGACTGGGCACATGTCATCGAACTGATCGGCGACGACGACGCGGCATGGGCGGGTGTTGATGCGTCGGCGATCGAACCGGCAGACGTAAGGCGTGGCTGGAAGCGTACGCGTCGCAAGGCCCGCGCGAGCTTCAGGCTCTCGCGACAGAGCCTGGACGCGGAGGCCTTGCACGATTGGCGCAAGTGGTCCAAGCGCTGGCTGGAGCAGGAAGAGCTCCTGCACCCGGACAATACACTGCGGATCAGCCGGCTTGATGAGTTGGGCGAGGTTCTTGGCCGGCATCACGACCTGGCGGTCTTGTCCAAGCGGCTGGGGCGCAGCGCGTCGTTTGGCGGTAAGCCCCAGCGGCGGGTTCGCAAGTCGATCGGCAAGCGTCAGGCCGGGCTGCAGGAGCGGGCGATTC
>JBGSTE010000481.1:0-3195 GCA_041736655.1 Phycisphaeraceae bacterium
CCCTCCCATCAAGCCGGTCCCCCTTACTGTACCCGCGCCGGGCCTTACGGGATCACTTTATTCAGGGGATAGGTCACCAGGCCCGTCGCGCCCGCACGGACCAGGCGCGGGATCAGCTCGCGCTCGACCTGCTCGTCGATGATGACCTCGGCGGCGCTCCAGCCGGCGTCGTCGAGGTTGCTGATCGTCGGCGAGTGCTCGGCCTGGAGAAGCGATAAGACCTCATTCTTCTTGGTCAGCGGCAGGTTCATCTTCAGGCCGATCTTCCGCCGGGCGTTGATGGCGCCTTTCAGGAGCAGCGCCAGGTCTTCGATCTTGCGACGCTTGGCGGGGTCGGCCCACGAGGCTTTGTTGGCGATCAGGCGGGTCGTCGAGGTCAGGAGCGTGGCGATGACTCTGAGGTTGTTGGCCTTGAGTGACGAGCCGGTCTCGGTGACATCGACGATGGCGTCGACCAGTCGGGCCTTGACTTCGGTCGCGCCCCAGGAGAACTCGACCTTGCGGATGTTGATGCCCTGGTCCTTGAAGAAGCGCTGGGTGGTGTTGACCAGTTCGGTCGAGATGATTTTGCCTTCGAGCTGCCTGGGGTCGGTGATGCCGCCCTCTTCGGGGACGGCCAGGACCCAGCGGACCGGCCGGGCGGTGGCGCGCGAGTAGGCCAGTTCGCAGACTTCGTGTACGTCTGAGCCGTTCTCGACGACCCAGTCGTAGCCGGTGATGCCCAGGTCGATGACGCCGTCCTCGACGTAGCGCGACATCTCCTGGGCGCGGAACATGACGCAGGCGAGTTCGGGGTCGTCGATCTCGGGGGTGTAGGACCTGCTGCGGACGCTGATGTTGTAGCCGGCACGGTCGAAGAGTTCGATCGTGGGTTCTTCGAGCGAGCCCTTGGGCAGGCCGATGGTCAAGAGCGGCTTGTTCGTGGCGGACACTGACATTGGACTCGCTTCTTTTCGTGAGAACCTTAGGGAAAGGGGGACAGGCTTTCCTGCCTGTCATTCGGCGAAGCCGAAGTTCACGTGATGATCAGGCCTTTGGCCTGTTGACAGGCAGGAATGCCTGTCCCCCACATCATTCTTCGTGTAAGCGACAACCGCAAACGCGCGCTATTTCTTCTTAGCCACCCGCGTCCTGGTCGCCGGTGGTGTCGTGGTTTTTTTGGTTGCCGGCGGCTTGCTTGCGGTTGAGTTCGTCACGGCTTTGGCCGGCTTACCGGCCGTGACGCGCTGATTGTCGGACCACTCCTGCAGGGCCAGGTACGCTTCTTCCGCTTCGCCGGCCTTGATCTGTCGGGTCAGCCAGGCCTCGGCCTCGGTGGTCTTGGTCTCCGGGTCGAAGACCTCGGCCTTGACCATCAGCGACAGCAGCCGATCGTCCACCGGCATCGCGTGGGCACCGAAGGCCAGCAGCGCCACTCGAGCAGCGACGAACGGCGGCATGCCCGGCAGGGAGTCGAGGTACTCGCGCTGTTCGCGTTTACCCTTGGCCTTGGCGGAGGTCATGCGGTAGTCGTGCTCGCGGTCGAAGATCTCGTTCATCGCTTCGAGCATGCGGATGACGCGGGAGTCGGCGTCGGGGTAGCGCACGCCGATCATCTCCACCACTTCGCGGGCGTGGCTAACGCGCAGCTCGTTGAAGTCGACGACCTGCGACATGATCTTGCCGAAGGCGGTGTCCGCCTGGCGCGTCGTCGCGTTCCAGCAGAGGAAGCTGAACACCAACTGGGCGATGGGCTCCAGCGGCTCGGCCGGCTCGGGCTTGTAGGCGGACTTCGCTTTTTTGATCAGCGCCGCAAAAGCCTTGTCCTGTTTCTTCGTGTCCGTCTTGGCCAACGTCATGGGTCCTGGTTCTTGGTTGTAGGGGTCAGGGGTCAGGGGGCAGTGAGCGGGGAACTGGGGTCTTGCGGCTCGCGGGCCTTGGCCTGCTCGATGGCGTCAAAGACTTCGTCGGCCGCTTTGAGCGAGGCGTCCAGGTCAAAGCGAAGGTGAGGCACGACGCGGATGGCGACGAGTTTCTTCACTTCGCTCTGGATGTGCCGGTCGGCTGCACGCAGGCCCGCGATCGTCCGCTTGGCGTACTCCTGGGGCAGGACCGAGACGCTGACGGTGGCCAGCTTCATGTCGGGGCTGACGCTTACGGAGGTAATCGACACCAGCCCGCGGATGCGCGGGTCGGAGATCTTGCGTTGCAAGACCTGCGCCAGCGCCTTGCGGAGCGTCGACTCGATCTGTTCGATGCGGTGGGTCATGTGAGCTACTAGCTTTCAGCTCTCAGCATTCAGCCCAACGCCGCGGTGCCTTGCTTTGGCTGACGGCTGATAGCTGATTGCTGAAGGCTTACTCAAGCTTCCTCTTCACCTCGATCACCTTGTAGCACACCAGTTCGTCGCCGGGCTTGAGGTCTTCGTAGCCCGTGATGCGGATGCCGCACTCGGTGCCCGCACGCACTTCCTTCACGTCGTCCTTCACGCGGCGGAGCGCTTCGAGCCCGCGGTTTTCCGTGATGATCTTGCCGTCGCGGACCACGCGCATCTTGTTGCCCGTCTGGATCACCCCGTCGCTGACCATGCAGCCGGCGATGTTCCCGAGCTTGCCGATCTTGAACACCTGCTTGACCTCGGCCCGGCCGATCTCCTGCTCGGTCCTGTCGGGCGTGAGCAGGCCCTCGAGCGACTTCTTCACGTCGTCGATCAGCTCGTAGATGATGCGGTACTGGCGGACCTCGACGTGGCGCTCGTCGGCGATCTCGCGGACCGCCGGCGTGATCGCGACGTGGAAGCCGATGATCACCGCGTCCGATGCCTCGGCCAGGAGCACGTTGCTCTCGGTGATCCCGCCGACCCCCGCGTCGATGACACGCACCGCCACCTCGTTGTTGCCGATCTCGCTGAGCGACTTGCGCAGTGTCTCGACCGAGCCCTGCACGTCGGCCTTGACCAGCACGTTCAGGAAGTTGACCTTGCCCGCCTGGATCGTGGCGGCGAAGTTGTCCATCGTCACCTTCGTGCGGCTGGCCTGCGCCTGGTTACGCTCGTCGTCGCGGAACTGCTGGGAGACGCCCTCGGCCTTCTTAAGGGTGTCGGTGATGTAGAACTTGTCGCCGGCGTCCGGCAGGTCGTCGATGCCGGAGATCTCCAGCGGCGTCGCCGGGCCGGCCTGCTGGACCTGTTCGCCGCGGTCGTTGGTCATGTCGCGC
>JBGSTE010000524.1:0-10304 GCA_041736655.1 Phycisphaeraceae bacterium
AGACGATCGTGTTGCTGTCCAGCGGCGGATTGCGGTAACGCAACTCGCTGGCGTATTCCACTTCGACCGGCAGACGGGCCATGGCCTCGATCTGATACTCGCCGACCATCGCCGCGTGCCAACTCGTCCCGCATGCCAGGAAGATCACGCGGTCTACGCCCCGCAGAATCTCCGGCGTGATGCCCGTTTCCGCTTCAAAGGCAACGAAGTGGTCGCGCAGCCGCGGCCGAATGGTGTCGGCGAACTTGGCCGGCTGCTCGAAGATTTCCTTGAGCATGTAGTGCTCGTAGCCGGACTTCTCCGCCGCCTCGATATCCCACTCGATGATGTGTCGGGGCTTATCGATCACTTCGCCGTGCGGGTCGTAGATCGTGCAGGTGTCCGGTGTGAGCACGGCGATCTCGCGGTTATCGAGGTAGATCACCGTCTGCGTGTGTTCCAGTAGAGCCGCCACATCCGACGCGATGAGGTGCTCGCCATCGCCAAAGCCGATGACCAGCGGGCTCTCGTTGCGGGTGGCGATGAGCTTGTCCGGCTCGTCGATGCACACCACGCCCAGCGCGTAGCTGCCGACGACCTGCGCGGTCGCCCGGTGGACGGCCTCTTGTAGCGTGTCGGCGGTCTTCATCGCGCGCTCGATCAGGTGGGCGACGACTTCGGTATCGGTCTCGGAGGCGAAGTGGTGGCCCTCGTCGATGAGTTGCTGCTTGAGTTCCAGGAAGTTTTCGATGATGCCGTTGTGGACAATGGCAATTCGGCCGGAGGGCGACAGGTGCGGGTGGGCGTTGGCGCGGGTGATCCCGCCGTGCGTGCCCCACCGGCAGTGGGCGATGCCCGTCGAGCCGGGCGTAGAGGCGAAGTCCAGTTCGGCATCGACCTGGTCGACCTTGCCCACGCCCTTGCGTACGAGGATGGCGTGGTCGTGGAGCGTTGCGATACCGACCGAGTCGTAGCCGCGGTACTCCAGCCGGCGAACGCCCTGCGTGAGTTTCCGGGCGACGGGCTTGTTCGAGGTGATGCCGATAATCCCGCACATAAGCCTGCTCTCCGAGTCGTTGGCCGACCAAGGTGCCGGCACGGGATCAGTGTATGACGGCCGCCCGGGTCCATCCGCCGGTTACACCGAACCTTCACCAAGCCACAGCGAACCAGCCGGGCCAGAAGCCTACCTCGGTCATCGGCGGGAAAGCGGGTTGGGTGTAGGGTTATCTGCTTAAGTACGTGTATAAATAGGTGGGACAGGCATCTTGCCTGTCATTGAATGTCTCAAACAACCCCGTGATTCAAGGCTTCGCATTGAAAAAACCGGCGACCTGCGGAGGTCGGACGCGTAGACAACAAATGTTCTCGCGTCCGGCGTCCGTAGGCCGCCGGCTAGGGATGTGTTTCAGAGTGTTTTACAGCGGCGGGATCTGGTCGCCGAGGTCTTCCTGGAAGTAGTACCAGTTGCGTGCACCAGCCCAAGAGTGCAGCTCGCGCATCTCGCTGAAATCGACCCAGCGGCCGGAGCTGTCGCCGAAGATGTGGTTACCGCCCTTGGGGACATCAATATTCAACCCGTGCGCCGGCGAGCCCGCTGCCCACTCCGCTGTTGACCCGGTTAGTAAGCCCCACGGGTTGCCACCATCTTTGAAGGCCACGTCTGCGACCAGCGTCTGGTCGGACGCCATATCGTCGAGCGTCACCGGGCTCAGCCCGTCGAGAGAGCCTGAAGTTCCGGGCACGTTGGTCCACCACTCGATGCCGCCGAAGTATTGGTAGCCGTGGACGATGCTGGCAAACGCGCCAATATCCGCATCCGAATCGGGCCAGCCAACCGGCGGGCTCTGTCCCGAGTTGGTCTGGCTCCAGACGGGCTTGAAGTCATCTCGGCCCGGGTCGCCCCAGATTTCATAGGGATAGCCGTAGCGCTCAAACTCCTTGCCGCCGCCGGTAAACTGCCCTCTGACCGTGAGCGTTGGGGAGTAGTTGATCGCGTGCTGGGTGTGGTTATAGGGTTTGCCGGGAGCGCCGCTCGTATCTCGCCTTGCCGGGATCAGCCGGCCCTTGCTCTCATCAGTGGCGAACGCGACTGAGGCGGTGGCCATCTGTTTCTGGTTGGCCAGGCACTGCGATATCCGCGCGGTCTGCCGCGCCTGCGCCAGCGCCGGCAGCAGGATCGCGATCAGCAGCGCGATGATCGAGATGACCACCAGCAGTTCGATCAGCGTGAAACCGGGTTGACGCGGGGGTGTTGGGGTGTTGCTCATGGTGTTGCCTTGGTCAGAACGTGTACGAACGAGAGGCCGGGTGTTTTAAATTGCCTTGCGGCTGCTGGGCGGCGACTGCGTCTGGCGGTGTTCTGTTCTCGCGTCCGGCGTCCGTAGGCCGCCGGCTATCGCTTTATCGGTCAGCTTCTACTGCCGTGTTCATCAGCGGGGCACGAAGTCCTTGAGGTCTTCCTGGAAATAGTAGCCGCGGCGGCCACCGCTCCAACTGTGCAGTTCAAGGAACTCGCTGAAGTCGACCCAACGTCCCGAACCGTCGCCAAAGACATGGTTGCCGCCCTTGGGTTCGTCGCCGTCCAGGCCGTGGGCCGGCGAGCCCTGAAACTGCCGATCGGTCGATCGGGCCATCATCGGCCAGGTGATGGTCGGGCTTTCCTTCATGGTCATGTCCGCGACCATCGTTTGTTCAGACGTCATGTCGTCGAGCACAACCGGGCTCATCCCCTTCATGGTTCTGGGCGTGCCGCCCATGTTCTTCCACTCAGTCATGCCGCCGAAGTACTGGTAGCCGTGGATGTAGGAGTTCTGGTTCTGATACGCCACAAACCCGTCCCGGCCGGGGTCGTTGAACATCTCGAGCGGGAAGCCGTAGTCTTCAAAGGCCTCGGCCCCGGCGACAAACTTGTCGTAGATATCAATGCCGCCGAGGTTCGTATTGACTGAGTGCTGGACATAGCAGCAGCTATCGATGCGGGCGGGGATCAGCCGGCCTTTGGATTCATCGGTGGCAAAAGCGATCGATGAGGTCGTCATCTGCTTTTGCTGCACGAGGCAAGCGGTGATCCTCGCGGTCTCCCTCGCCTGCGCCAGCGCCGGCAGCAGGATCGCGATCAACAGCGCGATGATCGAAATCACCACCAGCAGCTCGATCAATGTAAAGCCACGGCTGATACGCATCGGGCAAGACCTCTTGGGGCAGTCAGCAACGCACAGGACGGACGCCGCATTATAGCCCGAAAAGATTATACGCCAGACTCGGGTGTGAATCAAGAGAAATCCGGCCGCGCAGGCGTTGAAAGTGCAGGAAACTGGCGGGACAGACACTGTGACTGTCACGACCGCCGGCCTGAAGACTACCCTGCCGGCTTAGGTGAGGATTTCCGCCAGCGGGCCGGTCTGCATGGACGCGTCGCGGTTCTGGTCGATCTGGCCGAAGGTGTCCTGCTCGATGCCCGCGAAGCGGTTATCCATCCAGGCGTCACGGCATTAAACCGCAGGCCGAATTCACTGTTGAATCAAAATCGGCGCGGCGGGCGATCAACCCGACACGCCAAAGGATCTACTTCTTGTTCTTATCGAGTTCGACGATCGCCTTACCGAAGGCGACGCCCTTGAGGAAGAATGTCTTGCCCGAGCCGAGGTAGTGGTACGGCCGATCGGCGCCGATGGTGCGCCACTTGGCCTGCTCTTCTTCCGTGCCTTTCCACAAGCCCTTGTCAAAATACTCCTGGGCAACGGTGTCGTAGTACTCGGCGGTGGGGACGAAGACGACGGTGCCCTTGAACTCCGCGATCTTGGCGACGTTGGCCTGCGCGACCTGGAAGTCGCCGCGGTTGGGGATCCCGCCGGTGCTCAGTTCGCCGATGACCACGGGCATGTCCGGCGCGTTGACGTCCTTGCGCAGGTCCTTGATCAACAGGGCCAGCCACTTCGTGTAGTCGGCGTACTTGGTTTCCTTGAGGTCGGCGCGGATGATGTCGTTAAAACCCTGGTGCCAGACAAAGCCCGCGATCTGTGGCTTGTAGCCCTTGAGCTGGGGGAACTTGGTCTCAAAGGAGCCGAGCTCTTCTTTCACGTGTTCAACCATCTTGCGGTAGTACTCGCCGAAGGATTTTTTGAGGTCCGCAACGGTTGGCACGGGCTTGGGGGGATTGGTCTTTTCGCCTTTTGCCTCCTTGGCCTTGTTGTTCTCGATGGCTTTGTCGTGCTGCGCCTGCATGTCGGCGACCATCTTCTGGAACTCGGCGTCGGTGGGCATCGCGCTGGGCGAGCGGAAGGGCTCGTAGATGCTCTTGCCGCCCCAGGCGGTCTTGATGATGAGTACCGGCTCGTCGTACGCCTCGCCGGCGACAAGGCCAAAGCCGTACTCCGGCCCGATCGAGTCATCGCCGGTGCTGCCGTAGCCGACGGTCAGCGGGCCGTGCTTGCCGCCCTTGAGCATCGGGTAGGTGATGAACACATCGTTGCGGACAACCCACTCGTTGCCGTTGCCGCTGCGGACCTTGGCGTACCAGGGCTTGATCAGCGGGTCATCCTTGTAGGTGTCAAGGTGCACCGCCTTGCCCTTGCCCTCCATGTTGGATTGGCCGGCAAGGATGAAGACCTTGACGATCTTCTCCGCGGCCCATGCCGAGGGTGCGAACCACACAACACACATCAGTGTCACCACAACCGCGAGCCATCGATCGAGCTTCATCACTTTTCCTTTCAAGGGTTTCATGTTCATTTGCGGTACAGAAACGAATCACTGGTCAGTAACGCGACGAGCAGTTCAGTGAAGCTGCCATCGGAATTGAGGTAAGCCTTGTCCGCCGCGATAAGTGTCGGCGAATCGTCGAACGTTTCGTTTCGTCCCATCCAGTAACGAAACGCGTGACGCACAAAGCTCTGGCGCACGCGGTCGCTCTTTGCCAGCCGGTGCATCAAGTCGACCGCGTCCTTGACGTTTCCGTCCAGCGACTTGTCGCCCGTGCCCTCGAGGACGCCGGCTGTCGCGATAGCCCGGGTGGTGATCTGAAACTCCGGCTTGCCGGCGTTGCGCGGGTCTTGCGATTTGTTTTGCAGGCTTTGGAGTTCCTTCGGGCTGCCGATCAGGTTGCCCTGGTGGTCGAAGTTGAACTGCGTGCGGTACCGGCCGAAGTCATCGTACAGCTCAAAGGCCTCGCCCAGCGGGTTCATCTTCCTGTGGCAGCGCCAGCACTCGTCGCCGTTGACCTTCAGGGCAAACTTCTCACGCAGGGTCAGCGTTGTATCGGTGGTGAGTTGCGCATCGACGCCGATGGGCAGTTCGGGCACGACGTCGGCCAGCAGGTGTTCGCGGATCCACTTGCCACGGCGGACGATGTCGTTGTCGAAGTTGCCCGAGAAGGCGACTAGCCAGGCCGGGTGCGTGAGAATGCCCGCGCGCGGGACCGGCTGCTTGAACGGCTGGACGGGCACGTAGTTCCACGCCAGGCGTTCGAGGTTATACGCCGGGATGTGCTTGGTCGAGTAACGCGGCGGGTTGGTGATGCCCAGTTCCTTGTTCCTCGCGTTATCCCGCTTGTCGCGCTCCTGCGTCTTGGCCAGTTGCTGCTCGCGCCACTTGTAATAGTCCTCGGGCGCGCCGTAGTAACTGACGAAGAACTGGTCCGTCGTCAGAAGGAACGAGAGCACCTGCCTGTCCTGCTCGATCGCGAAGAGCACAAGCTGGTCCGCGTCGCGCACGAGATACTTCGGCTCGTGGTCCATCGTGCGGGTGTCGTCCTTGAAGACGTCGACCGCCTTGCCGTAGTCAAAAAACTCGCGGAAAAAGCGCAGCAGTCGGCCCTTCCTGGGCTTGAACTCCCACCAGCGGTGGTCCATCTGGTATAGACGGTTCCTCGGGTCTTCGGGGATCACCAGCAGCCGGCGAACCTCACGCTCGACATCCGCACGCGTGTTCAGACGGCCCTGCTCCGCGGCTTCGAGTAACTCACGGTCCGGCCCGCTGTCGAGAATCGCAAAACCGATCGCGTACGCCAGCTCCATCGGCGAAAGCATCCGCCGACCGTCCGGCAGCTTCTCGCCCAGCCCAAGCTCCATGCGGAACATGAACTCCGGCGACATCATCATCGCACGCAGCATCGTCTTGCACCCGATGCGATGGCCCGCCTGTGCACTGGTATCGCGCAAGAGCGCGAGGTAGCGTTCGACCTCCGCTCGGCTCGGCTCACGCTCGAATACCTCGGCGTATCCCGCCACGACCACGTTTAGATAGTCGCCTTCGCCCGGCGACTCAAGCGCGCAGAACGCCGTCAACTCCTTGTTCGGCTTGTCTTCCAACCGGCTCTTGTGGCCTCCGTGCGGGCTCTTTCGCTTGAGCGTCACTTGCTCGCCGACCATGAACGACGCGACGATGTCGGTCGTCTGCAGCATGACGTTGACGGTGGCCTCATCGGCGGTAAGCGAGGCGTAGTCCTTGAACCCGTGCCCGCTGATCAGATCAAGCGTCGCGTCCGAGCCATCAAAACTTAAGAGTTCAGCATACGCCTGCGGGCTTAGCCGCCAGAGCCGAGGCGGGCTCGACGCCGGGCCTTTGTGCTCGCCGCTGAAGAGCGCCTCATGGTCGACACGGTTACCTTGCGACGGCAAGAGAAGCGTCTGCTCCTGCTTGCCCCGGCCGATCTTCTTGAGTTCGTCGGCGATCCACTGCGTCAGCTTCTTGCGCTGCGCATCGGAGGGCTGGACCTTGGCGCTGGCCGGCGGCATGTCGCCGATGGAGATCATCTCCAGAGCCTTTTCCCAGCGCACGGTGTCGTTGCCCGCGGCGATGTTGCCGCCGATGTCGTCGATGCGGAAGTTCGCCTTGGCTTTGTCGGCCGAGTGGCACTGCACGCAGAACTGCCCAAGCAGCGGGCGGATCTCGCTGTTGAACGCGCCCAAGTCCGTCTGCTCCGCGCCCGCGTTGGCTGCCAAGGCGGCGATCGAGATGGCGACAAGAAGACGGAGGATCATGCCAGCAACTCCGCGAGCGGGGCCTTCTGATCGGTTTCGCCGAGGTTCGGGTCGAGCTGGCCAAAGCCGTCGCGTGGTGCCCCGGCGGCGTGCATGAGCGTGGTATAGAAGCTGCCGAGCGTGCGGTTGCCGCTGTAGCGTGTGTTGGGGTAGTGCAGGTACTGCCCGGTGCGCAGCGCCCCGCCGACGTTGCCGATCGTCACGAAGGGGAACTCGTCAAAGCTGGGGTGGTGGTACGCGCCGTGGTCGCTGAGCATGACGATGAGCGTGTTGTCGAGCATCGTGCCGTCGCCCTCGGGCACCGCGTCGAGCTTGCGGGCCAGCGCGCCGATCTGGTCGAACTGCGTCTTACGGATGCGCTGCCGCGCCTCGACGCCGGTGACGCCCTGCTCTTGTTCCTTGACCAGTTGGTCCGCGAGCTTGTTCGAGCCGCCGGGCCTTTCGATGTGGCCGATCTCGTGCACGGTCCACGCGCCCAGGCCCAGCCCGGTGTAGTTCAGTTCGAGCGTGTCGGCCCGGATCGTCACGACATTGGTCAGCCCCGCGATCAGGGCCGCGGCGGTCATGTCGAAGTGTGCCTCGAGCCGATGCACTTCCACCTCCGAGGTGTACTTGTCGGAGAACTTCGGCGCGTGTTTGTCCAGCGCGTCGGCCATGCCGGCCAGCTTCACGCGTCGGTCGGCCAGCGACTCGAATGCGCCCAGGTAGTGATCGAGTTTTTCCTTCTCCGCCGAGTTGAGCTGCGCCTGCATCCGCTTGGTGTCATCGACCAGGAAGTCCAGCAGTTTTTTATCACCCAGTTGCCGGGCCTGAACGTCCTTATCCGTGGCGATCGCGCCGAACAGTTCGCCGTACGCCATCGCCGGGTCGCAATAAAACGACGCGGGCTGCTTGGCGCCGAACGCGGTCACATACGGCCGATCAACCTTCGCCTCCAATTTCGGATCGACCTTGAACCCCAGATGCTTGAACACGCCCGGGTGCACGTTGGCAAGTGCGCCATCGATCGTCTCGGCGGTGGGCACCTGGTAACCGCTGTTGGCGCCAAGCGCTCCGAAGCCCGCGCCATGACTGCCGGTACACATGTGCGCCGACAGCCCGTTGACGATCGTCATGCGGTCCTTGAACGGCTCGAGCGCGGACATCGAATCGTTGAGCTTGTAGTCGGCGAGCTTGTGCTGTAAGAGGTTCCGCGGCGCCTGGCCGTCGCCGCCGGGGTTCGGGACCAGCCCTTCAAGCCCCACCGGTGCGATGCCGTAGGTCCGCAGCCCGTTGGACCGCATGACGAAGACAAATCGCTTGGGCAGCTTCGCCACATCGCCCGCCGCCTGGGCCTGCAACTGGCTGATGAACGGCGAGAACATCAGCCCGCCGGCCGCCAGCGACATGACCTTTAATACTTCACGCCTTGTTCGCTGCATACCGGGTTGGCCCTTCCACTTGTGATCGATTGCAGTCGCGTTGAGACATCTTGCTTGTACGCGACGGGCCCTGCCAGCGCTTCTTACATCATGCATCTTCAAGCACACACGCAACCGCTTTGTTTGACACGGCAAACCACCGTGGCCCGAGCCTTCGGGATCGCAATCGCCAGGCTCATCGATCAACTCCAATCATGCCCCTTGCGGATCGCCTCGCGATCAGCACACCTAAACATGCCCTGCTCATCAACGGGTTTCCGTAATCGCAAAGCCTACCAAGTATAAATCCACCGCCGTACGAATACGGGTCAATTAGTCACGTATTTAAGACAAACGCGAATCGCTTGCGGGTCATGCTCGACTGTGAACGAGTAAGATGTGCGGCAATGTCTACCCTCTCACACACTTTGATCCAGCCCGTATTCGGTCAGGCCGTCTGGGCCATTGCCTGGCGCGAGTGGGTGCGGTTCTTCCGTCAGCGAAGCCGGGTGATCGGGGCCTTTGCCACGCCGGTGATCTTCTGGGTGCTTCTGGGCTTCGGGGCCGACCGGGTATTTTCAGCCGAGGGCTCGGCCATCGGCTACCGGGCGTACTTCTTCCCCGGGGCGCTGGTGATGATCCTCCTCTTTACCGCGATTTTTTCGACCATCACCGTCATCGACGACCGTCAGTCGGGCTTTCTGCAAGGGGTCCTCGTCAGCCCGGCCTCGCGCGCGGCGATTGTGCTGGGCAAGGTCATCGGCGGGTCGGGCATCGCGCTGGTGCAGGGGGTTTTGTTTCTCGCGCTCTTCCCGCTGATTGGTGGGGACTGGCCGGGCATCGGGCCGATGTTGCTGGCGATACCGGTGATGGCGGTGCTGGCCGCGGCGTTGACGGGTCTTGGGCTGGTGCTGGCCTGGCGGATGGACTCCACGGCCGGTTACCACGCGATGATGAATATCCTGCTCATGCCGATGTGGTTTCTGTCGGGCGCGGTGTTCCCGGCGGCGACCGCGCCGATTTGGATGAAGATCGTCATGGCCCTCAACCCGCTGACCTACGGCCACCAACTGGTCGCGGGCCTGCTCTTGGGCGGCGATGCGCCCACGGGCCTGGTGCCGATGTGGGCCGCGGGCCTGATCGTCACGGGGTTTGCCGTCGTGATGGTCCAATTGTCAACGCGACTGGCCAGTCGGCCGGCCTAAAATAGACCCGATGAGCAAGGCCTTATTCAATCTGCCCGTACTCATGGCCGCGGTCTTCTCGATCGCCGCGACGGTGGTCATCAGCGCGCTGGTCTTCGCCGGCAAACCCGACGGGCCCACGCGGTTGCTGGAACCCTCGCCAGCCCCGGACTTTTCTGTGACCGATTACCAAGGCAACACGCTGACCAGGCAAGACCTGCTGGGCCGAGTGTGGGTGTGCGATTTCTTTCTGACCCGTTGCAACGGCATCTGCCCGATCCTCGGCTCAACCATGGCGGACCTGGCGGAAGACCTCTCCAAAGACAAAGCCTTTGCTGATGTTCGCCTGGTGAGTTTCAGCGTCGACTCGGACTACGACACGGTCGACCAGCTCAGGCTGTACCGCAAGATCAACGCGGGCATCTGGGACCGCGACGACAAAGAGCGGCGTGAAGCGATTGATCGTTACTGGGTACACGCGCGGCCGACGGATCGCGCAGCCTTCTGGCAGGTGGTCAACGAGGGCTTTCAACTCTACGTCGGCGAATCGGTCGATGACCCCAAGACGCCGGTGGCACACAGCGGCAAGCTCGTGCTGATCGACAAGCGCGGGCAGATCCGCGGGTACTATGACGGGCTGACCGACGAGCAGATGCCGGCCTTGTTGGCTGATATCCGTCGCCTGGTCAACGAGCCTGACGAACAACAAAGACCGACGAACTAAGTCAAGACTTCCAGGCCTTGGGGAGGGGGGGGGG
>JBGSTE010000530.1:0-4293 GCA_041736655.1 Phycisphaeraceae bacterium
CCGCCTGGCTCTTCACCGTCTGCCGAAACCGCGTCATCGACCTGCACCGAAAGGACTCACGCATGACCGCGACCGATACCCGCACGATGGACCAGGCCAACCGCTCACTGGGTCGCTCCCCCGCCGAGCACGCCGACGACCACGACCAGCAGCAGCAGCTCTTGTCCCTCGTCGCCGACCTGCCCACCGCCCAGCGTGAAGTCGTTCAGCTCCGCTTCCACGCCGGCCTCGCCTACCGCGAGATCGCCGACGTCACCGGCCAAAGCGTCAGCCACGTCGGCGTCCTCCTGCACCAGGCCATCAAACAACTCCGCAACCAACTTGCTCAACGCAATGTGTAGGGAGTCGGGAATCGGGAGTAGGGAGTCGGGAGTCGTACGCAAGACCAGCAATCATCAATGATCAGTCATCAATCAAAACGAGCTCACCCATGACCAGCCAGCACAACCACCCCACACCCATGCCGGACGACCCCAACCTCACCGCGTACGCGCTGGGCGAACTCGACCCCGCCAGCGAACTCTATCAACAGGTTCACGCGCAACTGCAGCGTGACCCTCAGGCCCGCGCCTTTGTCAACGAAGCCCGCGCGCTGGCCGAACAACTCCGCTCCTCCTTCCGGGCTGCCGAGTCCTCGGCCACCCTCACCGACCCTCAACAACAGGAACTTGCCACCATGATCAATCAACCCAACCAGCCCAACGAACAATCCGCTACCGCCCCGAAGATCCTGCGGATGCCACGCAAACTCCTCCTCGCCGCGGGTCTGGCGCTGGCCGCGACCGCTGTCATCACCACGATCACCCTGCTGCCACCATCCAATCAAAACACAAAGCAGACCCAGACGAACATCGCGCCCGTCACCGGCCATGCCAACGTTTCTAAGGCCCTGACCCAGGAAGTCACCGCCAACTACGACAACACGTCCCTGCGCGAGGTCTTTGCTGCCTTGCATCAGCAGACGGGCGTAGCCATCGACGCGAACTGGTCGGCCCTGGCGGTGCGTGGGGTTGATGCGAATACGAAGGTCACGCTCATGGCCGACAAACCCGTGCCCGCCAGTGCCGTGCTCAGTGAAGCGCTTCGGCTGGCGTGGGTTCAGTCGCCGCACCCGGACGCAGCGCAGTGGGCGATGAACGATGCGGGCATCACCATCGCGCCCAAGTCCACGCTCGTGCAAGCACGCCTCGACGCCACCGCCAAGCTCCTGGCAAACCGGCAATTCAGCCAGGCGCCCGTCGATGGCAAGCTCCTCAAGACCGGCAAGGCCGAGGTCTGGGACACCAACCTCTGGAACGACATCCTCACCAAGCGGGCCGAGGCCGGCGATCGCATCCTCGCCGAAGCCAACGCGTCACTTACCGCCGCCGAGTCCGCAGCATCAAAAGACGACCTGGCCACCGCCACCGATCACGGCCAGTACGCCTATCAACTCCTCGCCAACTACGCCAGCATCCTCAAGGCCGATCAGTTCGAAGCGCCGATGTCGCGGATCGAGAAGTTGCAGCAGCAGGTCGAGCTGGCCCAGCAGCGCCAGCACGCGTCGCTGGTTCAGCAGGCGATAGCCGACTTGGGCAAGCAGCTTGAATCGACTGCCGACGATAAAACCCGCACACAACTCCAGGAAGCGATCGCCAAGGCTGAACTGGCCGAAAAAGCGTTGAAAGACAAGGACATCAACACCGCGCTGCGGTCGTATGACGAAGCGGCCTCGCTCGCGCCGGAAGTTGAGGGCCTCGCAAGCCTGCGAACTCAGACGCGAGACCGACTGTCGGCGGGTCAATACTATGCCGATTATTCTGAATTCGGGATTTCCAACAAAGTCGATGCGCTTGCTGTAACAAACGGAAGCTTCGGCGCCAAGCCCTCAGCCGCTTATGAAATGAAGGCCAAGTCGGCACCCGCTTTGCTCTTCGAACAGAGCGGCGTAACTCGCACCACCGGCATGCCCGCCGCCAATCAACCGCGGTTCGAGACGCTTTCACGCCTGGGCAGTGAGCTCAAACCAAGCGACAGTCTCCGGTACGACGCTTTGGGTCAATCAACCGTCAGCCAGGGAGGATCGCGCGAAGACCTCCGGCGAGCAAGTAAGCCCATGCCGGGTTCGCCTGTTCCACATCCTACCGTTCAGGCCGAGCGCTTCGAACGCGAACTCGCTGAACAAGACGAGACTCAAGGCGGAGCGTTCTTCAGCGCTGACCCCGGTTATAGCCAGCCGCAGATCGACCTGTCGCGCAAGGCGCAGTACGACGCGGCGCTCAAGGAACTCGGCGATAAAAACGCGCCCGATGAGCAGGCCTTGGAAGAACGAAAGAAGTACCAGCAGGCCCTGATCACCGAACGCGAGCGTGTCGCGCCGTTTGAGCCCCTCGAGCGTGACCGCATCGAGGCGATGAAACAATTGCAGGAACTCGAGCGCCGGTTCATCGATGAATCGATGCCCTCGCTGACGGTCGACCCGCAGATGTCGCGTGACAGCTACGCGATGGTCAACGACAACCCCTTCTACAACCCGGCCGACCACGACGACAACGGCCAGAACCGCGCGATCTCCACCTTCTCGGTCGATGTCGATACCGCCGCCTACACGCTTGTCCGCAGACAACTGATGCAGCAGAGGCAGCTTCCGGTCCCGGGTGCCATCCGCATCGAAGAGATGATCAACTACTTCGACTACAACTACAGTTCGCCGATCGTCGACGGCCGAGCGCTCAAGGACGGCATCGTGACGCAGGCCTCACTCGAAGCGTTCGAGAAGCAGAACAAGGACTTCGCACCCTTCGCCACGCATGTCCAGCTCACCGACTGCCCCTGGCAGGCGGGCAACAAGCTCGTCCGCATCGGCATCAAGGGCATGGAGGTTGCGCAGGAAGATCGGCCGGCGGCGCACCTGACCTTCCTGCTGGATGTCTCGGGCTCGATGAACAACGCCAACAAGCTGCCGCTGGTCAAGGACGCGCTCAAGCTCCTCTTAACCAAGCTCAACGACAAGGACCGCGTGAGCATCGTCGTGTACGCAGGCGCATCGGGCCTGGTCCTCGAGAACGTCTCGGCCAGCGACAGGGCGACGATCGAAGCGGCGATGGACAACCTCAAGGCCGGCGGCTCGACCGCCGGGGCCGCAGGCATCCAGCTCGCCTACAACACCGCGCAGAAGCACTACATCGACGGCGGGGTCAACCGCGTGATCCTCTGCACCGACGGCGACTTTAACGTCGGCATCAGCGATACCGACGACCTGGTCGCGCTCATCAAGGACAAAGCCAACCCCGCCGCCGATGCCGACGGCAAGAAGCGTGGCGTGTACCTGAGCGCGATGGGCTTTGGGATGGGCAATCTCAACGACGCGATGATGGAGCCCCTGACCAACGCCGGCAACGGGACGTACGCCTACATCGACACACTCGCCGAAGCACAGAAGGTCATGTACGACCAGGCTGGGGCGACGCTCGTCACCATCGCCAAGGACGTCAAGGTGCAGGTTCACTTTGACCCGCTGCAGGTCATGGCCTACCGGCTGATCGGCTACGAAAACCGCGTGCTGGCCAACGAAGACTTCGACAACGACAAGGTCGACGCGGGCGATATCGGGGCTGGGCACAGCGTGACGGCCCTCTATGAAATCGTGCCCTTCGATAACGACGGTCTCTTCAACAACCCCGACGCGATCCGCGAGGTCCGCCTGCAGATCGACCAGCTCGATCAGGCGATCACGCTCAACTATTCGCTCATGCAGACGTGCGCGCTCAATGAAGACCAGGCGATGAAGCTGGCCGCGTCGACACGCCTGCTCGAACAGGAGCGGACGCTGTGCGACTCGGCGGTCGAGCGTCTGGAGGCGGGTCAGGCCAAGCAGGAAGCCCCGGCCGTGGAACTGGACAGCTTTGATGACGGCGCGTTGATGTCGATCCGCCTGCGTTACAAGCCGGTGGATGCGCCGGCGGAGGACGGCACGTCGCGGAAGATCGAGACGCGGGTGTTTGCTGATCAGACGGTCGCGTTTGACAAGGCGGACGAATCGACGCGCTTTGCCGCGGCGGTGGCGGGCTTCGGGATGGTGATGCGTGGCAGCCCGCACAAGGCCAACGCGGACCTGAACTGGGTGCTCGACACGGCCAAGACCGCAACGACACACGACCCGGACCAGTACCGCGCCCAGTTCATCGAGCTGGTGGGCGAGGCGATGTCGCTGATGCCGGTGGACGTGCCGGTTGAGGACGCGGGCGCGCCCAAGTAAGCGGGCTTGATAACGAAGAACGCAGAGAGCAATTGACATCCTAGCCGGGGGGGGGG
>JBGSTE010000533.1:0-3927 GCA_041736655.1 Phycisphaeraceae bacterium
GCGCTGCCCAGCGCGGGCTCGGGTCGGCCGGTCTTACTGATACGCTGGATCGGGCTGAGCACCGCCGTGCCCCACTGCACCAGCTCAAACCGCACCGCCAGCGCGGCCCGGCCGAGGCTGCCCTGCGCAAAACCCACGACCCACCGCCGCGTCTGCTCGTCCAGTTGTGCATGATGCTCATGAAGCCAGCGCGACGCCACCTCATCTTCCAAAGGCCCAAAGGCCACACGCTGGCACCGGCTGCGGATCGTCGGCAACAAATCATTTTCGCTGACCGTCACGAGGATCAGATACGTGCCCGGCGTCGGCTCCTCGAGTGTCTTCAGTAGCGCGTTCTGCCCGGTGGCGTTGAGGAGTTCCGCTTCATCGACGATGAAAACCTTGCCGTGGTTCAGCGCCGGCGTCAGCGAGGCCGGCCCGATCAAGTGCTCGCGCAGCACGTCAACAGGGATGGTGATCATCTTGCGGGCGCGGGTCTGTGCGTCGTCAGAGTAGAGCGCCAGTTCCTTGGTGACGATGTGCAGGTCCGGGTGGGCCGAGGCGAGCACGGCTGTCGGATCGTCGCTGTTGTCTGACACCTGAGTCTGACGGAACAACTTGCAGGACGCGCACGCGTTACAGGCTGCGCGGTTGCCATGCAGGTCCGTCAGCGGGTCGTGGCAGAGTAGCGCTTGAGCGAAGGCGATCGCGGTGGTGAGTTTGCCCACGCCGGCCGGGCCATGGAAGATCAGCGCGTGGTGCACGCGTCCGGTCGCCAGTTGGGACTGGAGCGTGTGCAGCGCAGCGGTCTGGCCGAGGATGCGATCCATGGTGGGATTGTAGGGTAAAGTAGAGACGTCCCGTCAGCGGAGCCCCGCATGAACTGTAATCAAACCAAGCGCGTGTTGTGCCTGTTCCTCATCACCCTGCTGCTGGGCTGTGGGGTTGCGCGTTCGCAGTTTGCCGACCCCGGCGTGAACGCAATAGACCCCATCGCCAAGCGCAGCGCCTTCCCCGAGGCCAACGAATCCATCGACAAGCCCCTGGCCGTCAAACGCCTCAGCGACGAGGACCAGTTCGCCCCGGCGATCGACCCGGCCGACATCCCCGCCATCGTCGCGTGGGATCAGGCGGGCAAGTACGTCGGCAATATCATCACCGTCGAGGGCCGCATCGTCAGCGTCGGCAAGTCCAACGATGGCAAGGTCAACTTCCTGAACTTCCACCAGGACTACCGCGGTAAGTTTTATCTGGTGGTCTTCGACGACCTGGCCAAGACCCTGGACAAGCCCGTGGCCGAGCTGTTCAAGGACCAACTCATCCGCGTCAAGGGCAAGGTCGAAACCCACCGCGGCAGCCCGCAGATCAAGGTCGAATCGATGGACCAGGTGGAGTTTGTGGATCAATAAGTTTGACTTGGGCAAGCCTTATCAAGTGAGATTTGGTGAAGTATGAAGTGAGAAGTTAAAACCATTGAAAACCAAGTGGCTTTACTTCACCAAATCGCACTTCACCAAATCAAACTTACTCGCTATCATCCCTCTTCATGTCTGAAGAACAAGACCCTTACAACGCCAGGCTTATCGAGCGTGAGTTGATCCACGACACGCTGGGCATCTTCCGCATCGCTTACGAAGACAGCCAGGCGCAGGACTTTGAGCCCGGCCAGTTCACCAACCTCGCGCTGATGCCGCCTCCGGAGGTTGTTGCCGCCGATGCGGCCTTGGCTGAGGCCGGCGAACGCCGACGCCCGGCCCGGGTCAAGCTCGTCCGCCGTGCGTACTCGATCGCCTCAGCCCCAAGCGAAAAACGCTGGCTGGAGTTTTACATCGTCGCCGTCGACGAGGGCGCGCTGACCCCGCGAGTCTTTGACCTCCAGGTCGGCGACCGCCTGTTCATGGACACCAAGATCAAGGGCCACTTCACCCTGCACGAAGTGCCCGACGGAAAGAACCTCGTCACCGTCGCCACCGGCACCGGGCTCGCACCCTTCCTCTCCATGTACCGACAGTTCAAGGACCAGCCCGGACGCTTTAACCGCTTTGTCTTCATCCACGGCGTACGCGTCGAGGAAGACCTCGGCTACCGGGCCATGCTCCAGGAAATCGCCCGGCGAGACCCGCGCGTCGTCTATCTCCCGGCCGTCAGCCGTGCGAGCGACAACGGCAACTACACCGGCTACCGCGGCCGGGTGACGGCGATGTTCAGCGATGGCACGTACGAAAAAGCCCTGGGCAGCAAGCTCAACCCCGCCAGCGACCACGTCTTTCTCTGCGGCAACCCCGCGATGATCGACCAGCTCGAAAAGGAACTCGTCGAGCGTGACGGCTTTGTCGTCAAGAGCCCACGCCAGAAAGACGGCAACCTGCACTTTGAACGCTACTGGTAACGCAGCCTGCCCGCGTTGCGTCTTCTGCGGAGCCTGTAGCGTCTGTGACAAGGGCTAAAATACCGAACGCAACACCCCGCAGACGCGTAGTAAAATCTCGCCCGGCCGTCGGCCGATGAGAGTGTTGGATCGATGACCGCCCGTGGGGCAGACATTCTTGTCTGCCGCCGGCCAAAGGCCGGTGCCGATGAACGTTCCCGGCAGCGCCGGGAGGCAGACAGGAATGTCTGCCCCACTGATGCAAGGATTCCTGGTGCTCGACCTGCTGCTGACCTACATCCTGCCCTGGGCGATCGGGCTCACGATCGTTTTCGAGGCGGTCACGATCCTCTTCCGCTTCGGCTTTAAGATCGAGGCCACCCGCGACACCGCCAAGTACGTCGCCCGCTGGACGCGCGGCCTGCGAATCCACCACGGCTACTGGGGCGTCCCGCTCCTGATCCTCGGCACGATGGCACTGGCCCTGTCCGTCGGCCCCGCCCAGGCCAGCGCCTGGCTGGTCATCCTCGGCCTGGCGCTCATCAAGTCCGACCTTATGCACCACTTCCTCATCCTCTGGCCCATCACCGGCAGCCACGACTTCCACCTCGTCTACCCGCAACGCGAACACGATCGCCGACGACGCTGACCGCACAAAACCGGGTCATCAACGCAGCGAAATCAACACCCGACAGCCGTGATAACACGCTAAAATCACATGCTGGACAGACTCGGGGTCTGTCTAGGACACGGAATCTGCGGATAGACTAATCCGCCCACTCAACTGTTAGGTGCGAATGGCATACAACACACTATTCTACTCAGTTGCAACAGATGATTTGACCAATCAAAGAATCTCCTACCAGGAAATCATTAAAGCGAATAATCCAGTTGGTACGTGCTCGCACTACATGGCTGGCCACCCAGTTATGCGCGAACTCTTAGATGATGGGCACCCACTTGATGGAGCAACACATCGGTTTATCAACCCACACTACCGACTGCCCGAAGAACTCCCTGGAATTATTGCAGCATTAGAGGATCTTCTGAAAACTGTCTTCAAAGATGATGAGTGGTCAACAAATGAAGTCAAAGGATTTATAGAAGCTTGTCAGATTGCAAAGAAGTCAGGACATTCATTGCTAGTCACATACAACTATCCTTAGGTCGATTGTATTGAGAAATGAGCTAGTGGCACCAAACCAACGGCTGCGGTTGACCGACGACGCCCGCGAGTAGAATAGTGGGGTCAGTTGGACGCCTGCTCCCGCAGACGGCCTGCAACTGAGCCTTTTGCGTTAGGCCAAAAGGCACCCGATGCAGCCAGACTGTCATCTTTACAATGGTGTTGAGATGCACGTGACACGCATCAAGGCGCTGGAGGAGGCTCAGGGTGTTCGGGCGTTCATCAAGAGTGGTGTCGAATATCCAAGGATTGGCTACGGCGCGGAGAGAGAGGACTGGGGAGCACAGCGTGGTGAGTTGTGTCATGACTGTGGAGCACGCAGCGGGCAGTATCATGCCCTTGGCTGTGATGTAGAGCGCTGCCCGCTCTGCGAAGAACAGGCATTATGCTGTAG
>JBGSTE010000520.1:0-1169 GCA_041736655.1 Phycisphaeraceae bacterium
TATATAGATGGGTATGCAGCGAGGGGGATTTCACCCGAGACCGTGCAGCAGGTTCACCGCGAGTTGGAGCGATGGGGCGGCTGGCTGAAGCGCAAGCGGCCAAGGCCGAAGCTTTCGGAGCTGGACCCGGAGCTGATCATTGAGTACATCCGTTCCCGCAACTCGTTCCGTGCGCGTTCGACGCTGAGCGGGAACGTCAGCGTGATGCGGTGCTTTGGCGAGTTCCTGGTTCAGGAGCGTGTGTGGCAGTCCAATCCGCTGCGTTGGATCCGCGGGCCCAAGCTCGACCCGAGGCGTCGGCTGCCCAAGCGCCTGGGCGGGGAGTCGCTCAAGCGCCTTTGGCAGGCGGCGGCGACTTCGCGTGAATCGTACCACCGGCACATGTGGATCACGGTGATGCCCCCATTGCGATGCGTCAGTGACACGTCGTTCAGTGTAAACTAAAGCTGTTCCTCCCGCCTCAGGCCAGCGTAGATCAGGACCGCGACCATCGTCTGCAGCTGGGGCTTGAAGCGCAGGGATGGATGAGGTTTGGGTTAATCGTCGGCTCGTGCAAGAAGAACAAAAAAATCTCATCTTGGTACTAGGCGCACCGTGGACGCCTGGGTATAAAGGTGTATCAGCAATCAGGGGCACTGCGATTTACATCAAGTATCCAATCCGGGAACCCCACATCGGCGAAGGTTTTTCGTCACGTCAAGGCGTTGGCGATCGCCGGGCGCTGCTGGCATGCAACCTGGCGGCTTGGTGCGGTAAGGTGTTGACGGACTCAAAGGGGCTGTCTTTCCGGGGAAACTGAAGCGATGTCCAGCTCTTCTTCTTCAACTCCTGCGTTATCGCCTGAAGAAGGTAAAGGTCTTGTCGACCAGACCAATGGGTGCGACAAGTGTGATTGCGCCGACAACCCGATCCGTTTTTTCAACGGCGAGGTGGTATTCAGCGAACAAGACTTGTCCGGTCCTGTGTCGGGTTTTGGCCACGGCCGCAGCTTCAGCAACAAGTTGGGGCACGGCAGTCCATCGAACTGGAACTACGCGGGTCCCAACGGCAACAACTGGCTGATGCCCAACTGGCCGTACCTGGTCGAGGAGTCATCGACGGTCTATGTCTTCGTGCGCGGTCAGGAGCGGGTGTGGTTCGACAAGTCGGGCAGTACTTACACGGCCCGC
>JBGSTE010000534.1:0-8396 GCA_041736655.1 Phycisphaeraceae bacterium
GCCGGCCAGCGCGCCGCGTGGGTCCTGCTCGACGCCAAGCTCGGCGGCGTCGCCACGCTTAACTACACCAGCCTCAGCCCTTGGGCGCTGATCGATCGCAAGCTGCTGGTGGTCTTCGGCCCGCCGGGCGCGCAGGGCGTCATCAGCATCGACGGCCAGCACCACGATGTCACCGTACCGACCGACAAGTCGCCCGTCATGATTGATAGCCAGCCTGTCCGCGTCGCCGTCCTTAACCACGCGCAGATCGACGCCGCGTACCTAAGCCCCGGCGGCCTGGTCATCGGCTGCGATGGACTGGACGAACAGGACAAACCCATCCCGCTGCGCGGCTGGGGGAGTGTGACCGTTATCGATTGTGAGGGTGGACTAAGCCGCAAGCGGCTTAAAACCAGACCCGTTGCCAGTACGCCTGCGCTTGGCCCGTGGCAGGCGCTCTCGCTCAAGTCCCTCGTCGACGGCAGCGATGAGCGATACACAACGATCGCCGGCCCGGCGTCACTGGACGCGCTGGGCCAGCCCCAGGGCTACGGTTGGTATCGACTCACTTACGACAAGCCCGCGGCCGGCAAGGTGCTCATCCACGACGGCGGCGACCGGCTGCACGTTTATCAGCAGGGCAAGCTGTCGGCGCTGTTGGGTAAGGGTGACGGCGCGAGCGATGAGCCGACGCAGCTCAAGCTCAGCCAAACGGTCGTCGTGCTGGCGGACAACCTCGGGCGCTACAGCGAAGGTCAGGAGTTAGGCAAAGACCGCAAGGGCCTGGCCGATCAGGTGTACTTCGTCAAGCCGATCAAGGCCGGTAAGCCGCAGGTCCTCAAGCAGCCGGCCGGTGATCCGTTCGCGGTTACGGGCCTGGCGTACCACCAGCACGCTGGCGTGAGGCCGATGGCTCAGGCGATCGCGTGGACACTCAAGCCCGAGTCGCGCCGACCGATCATCATGCAGATCGACGCGCTGCCCCAGCCTTGCGTGATCAGCGTCAACGAGGTGCCCATCCGCTACTACGCCGGCCCGCTCAGCGGCAGCCGTATCCGCCTGCTGCTGGATGCAACTGAAAAAGACGGGCCGATGACCGGCGGGAGCAACACGATCAAGCTCGAACTGCTCGAGCCGCTGCGTGAGGGCATCGACATCGACAAGCATGTGCAATTTCACCAGACCGCCGGCAGCGCGACGCCCGGCGAAGGCTGGGCCTTCACGCCATGGACCATCCCCGCCAGCGACGACGCCCCATGGCGCGACATGCCCAAGTCCCTGCCCAGCCAGCCGAGCTGGCTCCGCTGCACGTTCAGCATCAAGTCCACCGACACGCCACTGTGGCTCGAACCGATCGGCATGAGCAAGGGCCAGATCATCCTCAACGGCCAGAACGTCGGCCGATACTGGCAACAAACCCGCGAGGGCAAACACATCGGCCCGCAGGATCGCTACTACCTCCCCGAGCCGTGGCTGAAGGTCGACGAGCCCAACGAGCTGATGCTGTTCGACGAACACGGCCGGACGGCGGAGAAGTGCGGGCTCACTTACAACGCTGCACATCATCAAGACCGGTAGGCCTGATCATCATGGCCAGTCTTCATCATGTAAGATTCTCACATGCCCGACTCCACCCCCCAGACCAAGAAGCCCGAGCTCGAGATCGTTGAGCCTGTTGGCAAGCGTGTGCTCATCCGTAAGGACGAGGACAAGAAGCAGACCAAGAGCGGCATCCACCTGCCGGACAAGATCGAGATCCCCACGCTCACCGGCCGGGTCGTCGCGGTCTCGGCCGAGGTGCAGGACGATTCACACTACCCGATCCAGCAGTACGACAAGGTGCTCTTCTCGCCCAAGGAAGCGATCCCCGTGGACTTTGAGGGCGACAACCGCCTGTTCGTCGTGCCGGTCGAAAACATCGTAGCTGTGTTCCGCAAGGCCAAGTGAGGGTGTGCGTGTCTGACTCCATCCGCATCCAACCCGCCAAGGCCTTTGACCTCACGCTCTCGCCGCCGGGCTCTAAGAGCCTGACCAACCGGGCGCTACTCATCGCGGCGCTGGCCGACGGCGTGACGGTGCTCGACGGCGTGCTTTTTGCCGACGACAGCCGACGCATGCTCGAAGCCTTGCAGTTGCTGGGCTTCACGCTTGAGATCGATGAAGACGCCAAGCGCGTCACCGTGCACGGGCAGGACGGCCGCATCCCCGCAGACTCGGCCGAGCTGAACCTGGGCAACGCCGGCACCGCGATGCGCTTCCTCACCGCCGCCTGCTGCCTGGGCCACGGCACGTACACGCTCGATGGCATCGAACGCATGCGCCAGCGCCCCATCGGCGAACTGGTCGAGCCCCTGCGGCAATTGGGCGCTGAGATCGAATACCTCGGACAGGAAGGTTTTCCCCCGCTGAAGATCGCGGAAAACCCTTACTTTGAAGGCGGTTTCGTATCGCTTGAGCCGACGCTCAGCTCGCAGTTCATTTCGGCGATGCTGCTGGCCGGGCCTTGCACACCGCGCGGGATCACGCTGACCTTCAACGGCGAGATCACATCGCTGCCGTACATCAAGATGACGCTGAACCTGATGAAGCACTTCGGCGTCAGCCACGAATGGGGCGGGCCGAACAACAACGCCGTCCGCGTGACCAAGTGCTCGTACAAGGCCACGCCCTACACGATCGAGCCGGACGCGAGCAACGCTTCGTACTTCCTGGCCGCCGCCGCCGCCGTGCCCGGCTCGTCCTGCACGATCTTGAAACTCGGCAGCGAGTCGGTCCAGGGCGACGCGGACTTCTGCAACATCCTGGGCCTGATGGGCTGCACCGTCGATCAGAAAACCCACGCCACCACCGTCAGCGCGCCGCCCACCGGCAGACTCAAAGGCATTGACGTCAAACTCAACAAGATGCCCGACATGGCCCAGACCCTCGCCGCGCTGGCCATCCTCGCCGACGGCCCGACCCGCATCCGCAAGGTCGGCAACCTCCGCGTCAAGGAGACCGACCGCATGGAGGCCCTGCGCGTCGAACTGACCAAGCTCGGCGCCGACGTTCAGATCAAGAAGGATGACATCCTCATCGACCCCCCGCCGGGTAATACGCTCACGCCCGCCAGCGTCGATACCTATGACGACCACCGCATGGCGATGGCCTTCAGCGTGATCGGCCTGGCGAGCCCGCCGGGCACCGTGACCATCAACGACCCCGCCTGCGTCAACAAGACCTACCCCAACTACTGGGAAGACCTGCAAAAACTGCACGAGGCCACGACCGCCGCACAACCATGAACAGGTAGGACAGACATTCCTGCCTGTCACCGAACCGAAGCCTGTCAGTCAGCCCAAGGCTCAATCAAGCTCTCTGCCATCCTCAGAAAAGATGTCAGAATAAGCATCCGTCTCCAACCTAAGATGTATCGAGGCCTGCTTGCACCACGACCCGACCATCAACCTGAGCCTGCCCCACCGCGTCCGCTTCACGCGTAACGCTTTCGACCCGGCCAACACCACCCTCGCCGAGGTCTTTCACACCGACCCCGAAGCGCCGGCCAAGGTGCTCATCGCGGTCGATCAGGGCATCGTCCAGGCCCTGCCCAACCTCCAGCAGTCCATCGAACACTACTTCGCCGTCCACGCCGATCGCCTGCCCAGGCTCGTCAGCTTCCGCTGCGTCGTCGGCGGCGAAGCGGTCAAGAACGACCTCTCAAACCTCGAAGCGTTCCTGGGCGAAATCGACAAGGCGCACCTGGACCGCCACTCCTACATCCTCGTCATCGGCGGCGGCGCCGTGCTCGACATGGTCGGCTTCGCAGCCGCCATTGCCCATCGCGGCATCCGCTTGGTCCGCATGCCCACGACCACGCTCGCGCAGGGCGACTCGGGTGTCGGCGTCAAGAACGGCGTCAACATGTTTGGCAAGAAAAACTTCGTCGGCTCCTTCGCCGTGCCCTGGGCCGTGGTCAACGACCTGACCCTGCTGGACAGCCTCGACGACCGCGAGTGGCGCAGCGGCCTGAGCGAAGCGGTGAAGGTGGGCCTCCTCAAAGACGCCGGGCTCTACCGCCTCATCAGCCGACGCGCCAACTGCCTGGGCAAGCGAGACCGCGCCCTGGGCGACGACGTCATCCAGCGCTCCGCACACCTGCACCTGCAGCACATCGCCTTCGGCGGCGACCCCTTCGAACAAACCGCCGCCAGGCCACTGGACTTCGGCCACTGGTCCGGCCACAAGCTCGAACAACTCACGAACTTCACCATCAAGCACGGCGAAGGCGTCGCGCTCGGGCTCGCGCTGGACGTGACCTACTGCAAACTCATGGGCCTGCTCGCCCCGGACGTGGCGCAGGACATCCGGCAGACGCTGGCAACCCTGGGCTTTGATCTGTATCACCCCGCCATGGACAACGCCGAGCGACTGCTCGCCGGCCTCGACGAGTTCCGCGAACACCTCGGCGGGCGGCTGACCATCACGCTCATCGAAGGCATCGGCAAGCCCATCAACGTCCACACGATCGACCGGCAGACGATGGCCAAGGCGATCGCCAGATTGCGCGCAATCGCGACGGGCGTCCAAGTGGGCTAGGTACATCTGGGCTTTGTGGTGGGACAGGCTTCGATCCTGTCATGTATCCTGTTGCAGCGACAGGCTTGAAGCCTGTCCCACCGAAACAAAATGTCCCACAACAACGACCAACCCACCTGCCCGCTGCCGCGCGACAAAGTCGTCGACCGCTATTTCCTCGAACACCGCGCCAAGCTGCTGGACGTCGCCGCGTTCCTGGATCGTCTGGACCGCAGCGCCCCCGGAAGTGACCCCGGTAGTGATGCCTCCGCTGACGAAGACTTCCGCGTCGAAGCGATGCAGCGTGCCATCGCCCTGCTCATCGACGAAAAAGGCGAACGCGCCCGCCGCGTGCTCGAACTCTTGAGCGATCACAGCGAGACGCCTATCGACAAGGCCCCGATGAAGGGCGCGAAGGGGGCAGCAAACAAGTCAGATTTGGTGAAGTAAGAAGCATGAAGTACGAACCGCACAACTTCACCAAATCACACTTCACCAGATCGTACTTGCACCAATGAGATACATCGACCCGCACATCCACATGGTCAGCCGGACCACCGACGACTACCAGCGCATGGCGCTGGCCGGGTGCGTCGCCGTCACCGAGCCAGCCTTCTGGGCGGGCTTTGACCGCTCTTCGCCGCAGGGTTTTTACGACTACTACGTCCAGCTCACCGAGGTCGAGCCCAAGCGCGCCGCGCAGTTCGGCATCAAGCACCACTGCTGGCTGTGCATCAACCCCAAAGAGGCCGAGGACCCCGGCTTTGCCCGCGAAGTCATCGCGCTGATCCCCCAGTTTCTCGATAAACCCGGCGTCCTGGGCATCGGCGAAATCGGGCTCAACAAAAACTCGAAGAACGAGCTGCAGATCCTCGAAGCCCAGATCGACCTGGCCGCGCAGCACAAGCAGCTCATCCTCGTGCACACCCCGCACCTGGAGGACAAGCTCAAGGGCACGAAGCTCATCATGGACGCGATCAAGAATCATGGCTCGATCGACCCAGGCCGGGTGCTGATCGACCATGTCGAAGAGCACACCGTCAACCACGTACTCGATCAAGGTTTCTGGGCGGGCATGACGCTGTACCCGGACACGAAGATGACCCCGCAGCGCGCCGCGGACGTGATCGAGATGTGCGGGCAGGAGCGCTAGTGGATCAACTCGGCCGGCGACTGGGGCTGCTCGGACCCGCTGGCCGTGCCCAAGTGCCAGCAGGAGATGAAGCTCCGCGGGCACACGCTGGAGACGATCGAGCAGATCAGCTACCACAACCCGCTGAAGTTCCTGTCGCAGTCTGGCCGATTCAAGACTTCGTGATTGAACCGCCAAGACGCCAAGTGGGCCAAGGAAGGCAGCAAAACCGATACGGCACAAAGAAGCACAAAAGGTTCAAGTCAACTTGTTTTTCCTTGTATTTCTTGCGCCTTTTTGTGGCTAAACAAGAGTGCATTCCTTGGCGCACTTGGCGTCTTGGCGGTTAAAATCGAATCATGTTGAACGTCTTAGGCCCCAACACCATCCTCGGCTACTGCACCAACGTGCACGCGGGCGCTTCGTTTGACGAGATGCGGACCAACCTCCTGCGCTTTGCCGTGCCGATCAAGCAACGCGTCTCGCCCGGCGCGCCGATGGGCGTGGGCCTCTGGCTCAGCTGCGACGCGGCGAACTACGCGCTGGCCAACCCCGCGGCCCTCAGCGACCTGCAATCGTGGATGCAGGGGCTGGGCCTGGTCGTCTATACGCTCAACGGCTTTCCCTACGGCAACTTCCACCAGCCGATCGTCAAAACCAAAGTCTACGAGCCCAACTGGACCACCCAGGCCCGCTACGACTACACGCTCACGCTCGCACGGGTCCTCGCCAAGCTCCTGCCCGAAGGCGCTCAGGGCAGCATCTCGACCCTGCCGCTGGGTTGGCCGGGCCTGACGGGCGACAGCGATGCGGACCTGCACCGGGTCAAGTCCGCCGCCGCCGGTCGGCTGCACGACCTCATCCACCAGCTTGCGCGCGTCGAACTCGACACCGGCCGACACATCCACATCGACCTCGAGCCCGAACCCGGCTGCATCCTCGACACCGCGCCCAAGCTCGTCGGCTTCTTTCAGCAGTACCTCTTCGATTCGCCCGACGATGTCAGCGTCCGCGGCTACCTGCGCGTCTGCCACGATGTGTGTCACTCGGCCGTGATGTTCGAGCCACAGGCTGAAGCGCTGGCCACGTACCGCAGCGCCGGGGTGAGCGTCGGCAAGGCGCAGCTCAGCTCCGCGGTGCGCGTGCCCTTTGATGAGATGGACCAGAGCGAGCGGGCCGAGGCGCTCAAGGCCCTGATGTCCTTCCGCGAAGACCGCTACCTGCACCAGACCTGCATCCGCGAGGCGAACGGCAGAACAACACTCTACAGCGACCTGCCCGACGCGATCGAGGCGTACAACGCCGGGACAGTTTCCGGGGGTGAATGGCGCGTGCACTTCCACGTGCCGGTGTATCTCGACCGCTTTGGCCCGATCCAGACGACTCAATCCGAGATCGGCGCTTTCCTGAATGCCCTGCGCCCGGAAGACGCGCTGCACCACTTCGAGGTCGAGACGTATGCGTGGAACGTGCTGCCCGAGTCGCTGCAGCGCGAGGAACTGGCCGACGGCATCGCCGAGGAATTGGCGTGGATCCGCGACAGGTATAAGTAGGACAGGCATTCCTGCCTGTCAGCAGGCCGAAGGCCTGTATTGCGTCCGTGTTCGGCTACGCCGATCGACAGGCAGGAATGCCTGTCCTACCCAAGAGAGTGACTGACACACTGCCATGAAACTCCGCGACCTGCTTGAGCTTTGCCGGGTGTCGAACCTGCCGACGGTGTGGAGTAATGCGGTGATGGGTTTGTTTGCAGGGCTCTTTGTCTTTCAAGCAACCGATTCATGGGTTGCAGGTGAGTTTGCAATTGCATTCACGATCTATGGCACGGCGTTCGCTTTTGCCATGAGCTTGATTTATTGCGGCGGCATGGTCATGAACGATTGGGTGGACCGCGAGATCGACGCGAGGGAGAGACCAAACAGGCCGATCCCATCGGGACGTGTTTCAGCCGGGCAGGCAAGAAATCTCACGATTCTGTTTTTTTTCTGGGGCGTTGTGCTTGTCTTGCTGACGACCGGCCTTGGTGCCCTGACTCGACACGGTACAGACGCTGGAATTACCGCCCTACTACTGATTGCCTGCGTGGTGGTCTACAACTATGTCCACCAATTCAGCTCAATTGCAATCGTCTTCATGGGCCTTTGTCGGGCTTTGATCGTCGTGTGCGGGGTCGCGCTGGTGGAACCGTTTGAATATCTAGGCGATTCGCCGGGCAAACTTCTATACGTGATTGGTCCCGCGTTGACGCTATTCGTGTATACCGTGCTAATCTCTGTCGTAGCCCGCCGCGAGGTGGATCACACGGCCAAGCCGCGTTGGTTCGGCGGCCCCAAAACCGTCATGAACATGATCGCCGCGATGCCGCTCTTGGATGCGATCTGGTTACTTGTCATGGGGCTTTGGCCGGCGTCGCTGTTCTGCGTGGCCTGCGCGGGGTTGACCAAGCTCGGGCACCGCAAAGTCGCGGGGAGCTAACGTGTCATACCCGGGGAGTTAGCCGGCGGGCTTGCCCCGCCGATTCATTCGTGCTCAAACAACACGCCGGGACAAGCCCGGCGGCTAACAAGCGTAAAAGAGACACATGCCGCAGAAAGTCGCCCTCCTCAATGTCGTCGGCCTCTCCGCTTCGCTCCTCAAGCACGCGCCGAGGATCAGCGCGCTCGGCGACGCCTCCGGCGGCCACGCCACGCTCACGCCCGTGCTGCCGGCCGTGACCTGCTCGGTGCAG
>JBGSTE010000561.1:0-6983 GCA_041736655.1 Phycisphaeraceae bacterium
ATATTTCATGCACCTGCAAGCCGCAGGCCGACGGGCTTCCGCCCACGGCTATGTCAACGCACAAGAATTAAAAGTATTCGTGCTACACGTGCGCGAGCTTGTTAAGCCCGTTGTACGCAGCGATCTTGTAGGCCTCGGCCAGGGTCGGGAAGTTAAAGACGTTGTTGATGAAGAACTCCGCCTTGCCGCCCAGGGCCATGCAGGTCTGGCCGATGTGGATCAGCTCGGTGGCGCCGGTGCCCATCGCGTGAACGCCGAGGATTTCATGCGTTTCCTGATGGATCAGGAGCTTGAGCATGCCGCTGTCATCGCCCAGGAGCTGGCCGCGGGCGATCTCGCGGTAGTTGGCGATACCCGCCTCGTAGGGGATGCCCTCGTCGGTGAGCTGTTTCTCGGTCTTGCCGACCATGGAGATTTCCGGGACCGCGTAGATGCCAAAAGGAAAGAGCGCCTGGTTCCAGTTCTCGACATGGACACCAAAGGCGTGGCAGATCGCCCGCCGGCCCTGCTCCATCGACGTCGAGGCCAGCGCGGGGAAGCCGATGACATCGCCCGCGGCGTAGACGTGCTCGATCACCTTGGGGTGGTCCGGGTCTTCCATGTTCAGGCACTGGTAGTGCTCGTTGACCTGCAGACGCTCGCGGTCGTCGTACGTGATGCCGACGTTCTCGAGCATGAGCTTGCCGCAGACGCCTTGCCGGCCGACGGAGTAAAGCAGGGTCTCGGCCTGGATGTGCTTGCCCGACTCGAGCACCGCCTCGACGTGCGAGCCGTTGACCGAGCGGCGATCGCCCTCGGTGGTGCTGAGCATCTTGATCGCGGTGACCTTCTCGCCCATGCGGAGCGTGATGCCGTCCTGCCGCATGAGGTACTGGAAGGCGCCGGTGATTTCGTCATCGAGGAAACCGAGCACCTGGTTACGGCCTTCGATGAGCGTGACGCGCACGCCGAGGGTCGCCATGATGCACGCGTACTCGACGCCGATGACCCCGCCGCCGACAACGATCATCGTCTTGGGCAGCTTCTGGAGCTTGAGCAGCGTGTCGGAACTCAAGACATCGTGGTCGTTGAAAGGGATATTCTTAGGTAGCGCCGGCCGGGTGCCGACGGCGACCAGGAACGTGTCGGCCGTGAGCATCTCGTTGTCGCCGTCGCGGACAATCTGCAGGAGGTTTGGGCCTTCGAAGTGCGCGGTGCCCCAGATCAGGTCCACGTTGTTGCGGTCAAACTGGTCGCGGATGACTTCCCACTCGTGTCGGATGACGCGGTCTGAGACCGCGACGAGGTCGGCGATGGTGATGTCTTTCTTGACGCGGTAGCTTCGGCCGTACCACCCCCGGCGTGACGCGCCGGTCAGGTGCAGGGCCGCCTCGCGCAGGGCCTTACTGGGGATCGTGCCGGTGTTGATCTGGGCCCCGCCGACGACCTTGGATTTCTCGATGATGGCGACGGACTTGCCGAGCTTGGCGGCCTGGATAGCGGCCTTCTGGCCGGCAGGTCCGGTGCCGATGACGATGCAGTCGTAGTGTTTCATATTGGATCGCCGGTCTGAATAAAGCGTGCGAATTCGCGCACACCAGAACATGTATCGGTTCAGGCCGTATGCAATTTAACGGTTGTAGGGCCACGCCGCGAAAGGAATGCACGCTTATTCAGATATTCGCGGCGTTATCGGGCGAAGTCGGGCAGCGTCACGCGCAGCCAGCGACTGCCAGACTTGCCCCAGAACATGTAGTGCGTCGCAACCAGCGCGTGCGGCAGCAGTACCGTCTGCCCCTGCTGAATCTCGATGTCATCTCGTTCTGGCCAGATCACACTTGTCTGCCCTTCAAGAACGATGATGATCTCCATGCCGTTTTGCGAACAGGGGATCTGTAGGGATGATGAACTCTGCATTTCATCAATCCTGAAGTACTCACCGCAAGCCTTGGTCACTGTCGTTAAGGACATGAACGTGCGGCTTTCAAAACTGCTCGCGCCTGGTCTCGTGTGAAAATCAATACATGCCATCGCCTGCTCAATATGCAGCTCGCGCTCCGTCCGCCCCCAGTCGTAGACGCGGAAGGTCGTATCACTGGGCGTCTGCACCTCGGCCACCAGCACCCCCGCGCCCAGCGCGTGCAGCGTCCCGCTGGGCAGGTAGTGGCAATCGCCTTTTTTCACCGGCACTGCATGGAGTAGCGGCAGCACCGCGTCGTCGGTGTTCACCTTCAGCGCCGCGCGCAACTGCTCCGGCGTCACGCCCGGCTTAAGCCCCTTATAAATCACCGCGCCTGCCTTGGCATCGACGACGTACCACGCCTCGCTCTTGAGGTGCGCCCCAGGATGGGCCGCGGCGTACTCGGGCGATGGATGCACCTGCACCGAGAGGTTTTCGCTGGCATCCAGGAACTTGATGAGCAGTGGAAACCCTCCATCGGCCGCGGGCTTGACGCCTTGGCCCAGCAGCGACTGGCCGTAGGTCTGCATCAATTCGCGGATGGTTTTGCCGGCCAGCACGCCGTTGGCGACAACCGAGTGCTCGGCCGATCCGCCCCCGCCGGAGACGCTGGTGGTCGACAGGTCGGCCAACTCCCACGACTCGCCGATGCGTGTCGCGGGTTTGCCGGGCAGGGTGCGTCCGAGTTGTTCAAGCGATCGGCCGCCCCAGACTTTTTCCTTGTAGATCGGCGTGAAGAGTAGCGGATAAAGTTCGTTTTCTGCGTTCATAGGGCCTTCCCTGGCTGATTTGGTGCACAATCCATGCCTGATTCGACCCTTTGTCGTAAAAACCCTTACGAAATGCTTGTCTTTCGCCCTGACCCGGTCATAATAATCTAGAAGCGGGTGGGAGTTTCCTGACCAAGGAGGCCCGCAATGAACGCCATGAATGATCGAATGTTTTTGCCGCTGGCTTTTGGCGCTGTGCTGTTGGCCGCGCCGGTTACACAGGCGACGCCGAACGCATCCGAGTCGGACCAGCCGATCGTCATCCGTCGAACGATCCCGGATCCGCAGGCTGTCGAGCGTCAGCCGCTGACCTCCGACCGGTTGAGCACGACATCGACGCGCTACATCGATGCCCGCCGGGGCCTGCGACCCTACAGCACAGTTTACTGCCCCGGTTGCATCGACAGCCACCGGCACGTCGTCGGCTATGACGACAACTTCGGCATCTCGCGCCCCGTTGACCGGCCGTTCTCGTACTCGATGCGCGCACCAGCCACGGGCGTGACCACGTTTACGACGCCTATGCTCGCACGTCAGGCCGATGACAGCGCTCAGCAAGCTACGCCGATGGTGGTGGTCTTTCGTGACGAGCGAGATCTGCCCCAACGCCCAGCCCCGGACATGCGAATCCGCATCCACAACGACAAGCCGGAGATGCCCAATCGTAGCGGTGCGGTGCTGATTACCGCCGATGGCACGGTGATCCAGGTCGGCGACTGAATGTGATCTGCCACGGGCTGCCGACGACTTAACAATTTGCTTTCTCCTCCCGCGCCGTCCCGATGATCTTTTGGGGCGGCGTGTTTTTTCTATCGAGAAGCGTGCAACATATAAGTAGGACTGGCATTCTTGCCTGTCAACAGGGCCAGGGCGGATCACGACCTGGATGCGATTGACCCAGAATTGCCGGCGGCCTGCGGACGCCGGACGAGAGAACAGTGGCTTGTCAACGCGTCCGCCGTCCGTAGGCCGCCGGCTATTCTTGCAGCTCACGGACGTTGCATTCACTCACGACCTCCTGTGAAGCCAACTATAATCCAGCGATGATCCACCGCAGACCCACACGACAGGTATCCGTCGGCGACGACCGCGTCGGCATCATCAAGATCGGCGGAGGAAAAGAGGGCACCACGCCCGCGCCGGTCTCGGTGCAGTCGATGACCACCTGCTACACGCATGAAGTCGACACCTGCGTCGCGGAGATCAACAAGCTCGCCGCCGCCGGGGCCGACATCGTCCGCGTGGCCGTGCCGGGCAAGAACGACACGCAGGCGCTCAAGGACATCATCCCGCAGGTGCGTGTGCCGATCGTTGCGGACGTGCACTTTCACTTTGGTCGGGCGCTCGAGTCCGTCGAGGCCGGCGTCCACAAGATTCGGCTCAACCCCGGCAACATCAACGACCGCAAGCAGGTCGAGGAAGTCATCGCCGCCTGCAAACAGGCCAACGACGGCAAGGGCATCCCCATCCGTGTCGGCGTCAACGAAGGCTCGATCATCGAACGCAAGGACAAGCAAAAACGCCTCAAGGAACTCGGCGGGGTCTTCTCCGACAATAAGCACGGCCACTTCCTGGCCATCATGATCACCAAGCTCGAAGAATACCTCGATATCTTCTACGACAACGACTTCTACGACATCACCATCAGCGCCAAGTCGCCGGACCCGTCGCTTGTGATCGCCGCGTACACCGAGATCAGTAAGCGCTTCGACCACCCGCTGCACCTGGGTGTTACCCACGCCGGCCCGCGCGAGACCGCGATGATCCGCTCGTGCGTGCCGCTGGGGCATCTGCTGGCGAGCGGCATCGGCGACACGGTGAGGATCAGCTACGCCAGCGATCCGGTGTATGAAGTCGAAGACGCGCTGGAGATGCTGTACGTGCTGGGCCTTCGCGAGCGGGTGGGCGTGGACCTCATCGCATGCCCGACGTGCGGGCGGATCCAGGTGGACCTCTTCACGCTCGTACAGGATGTGCGTCAGAAACTGGCGGACCAGATCACGCTGCCGATCAAGGTCGCGGTGATGGGCTGCATCGTGAATGGCCCGGGCGAGGCCGAGGGCGCGGATGTTGCGATTTTTGCCGGTAATCAGCGTGGGATCATCTACGTCCAGGGTGAGAAGGTCGCGAACGTGCCTGAGGCCGAGATCCTTGAACGCCTGATGCACGAGTGCGTGCAATTCGAGAACAAGGTCAAGCGGGGCGAAGCGAAGCTGGGCGAGAAGGTCGTGCAGATCGCACCGCCGGACCCGATCGGCGAGCTGGGCAGCGGATTTGATAAGATCGCGTCGGGGCAGGTCGACGCCGTGCCCAATCGGGCCGACCTGACGATCGGCAAGACCAACTGAATCTCCTTAGACCGCAACGGAAAACACATGAACAGCAACATGATGACCCGGCGTGCGATGCTGACCGGCGCTGCCGCCACCGCCTCTACGGCTCTGCTTGCCGGATGTAAAACCACCGTCGGCTCAAGTGATGCCCATGCATGCTGTGCTGCTCCAGCGATCACCCTCAAGCAGGGCGCGACCGTCCTCCTGCAGGGCGACTCGATCACCGACGCCGGCCGAAGCCGCGAAACCGAGAACATCCCCAACGACTTCGCCATGCTCGGCAACGGCTACGCCAAGCTCATCGCCTACCACCTCTTGTCCAAGTACCCCGACAAGCAACTGAAGATCTATAACCGTGGGATCTCCGGCCACAAGGTCCCGGACCTCGACGCGCGCTGGGATAAGGACACGATCAACCTCAAGCCCGACGTGCTGTCGATCATGATCGGCGTCAACGATTACTGGCACACGGTCGCCTTCGGCAGCAAATACAAGGGAACGGTCGACGACTACGAGACCGGCTTCAAGGCCCTGCTCAAACGGACGAAGGACGCGCTGCCGGATGTGCAACTGGTCGTCTGCGAGCCGTTCGTCGTGCGTGCGGCTGACGGGACGACCCGGCCGGACTGGTTCCCGGAGTTCGATGATCGCCGGGCCCGCGCGAAGCTCGCGGCTGAGTCGTTCGGCGCGGTGTTCGTGCCGTTCCAGGCGATGTTCGACGCGGCGGTTATGGCCGGCAGCAAGAACAAGGACTGGTCCGGCGACGATATCCACGTCAACGAACAAGGCGCGGCGCTGATGGCGATGCGCTGGCTGGGCGATACGGGACTGGCCTGAGTCTTGATTTTTGTGAACTGAACGCGATCTCCACAAACATAAGGAAAATCCATGCAATCTAAGATGACCCGCCGTGCGATGATCACCGGCACCGCGATTGGCGCCGCCGCGCTGAGTACCTCCTTGCTGCCGGGCAAGGCCGGCGCCCATCCGCACGTCATGGCCGCCACGCGTGCCATCGAACTCAAGAAGGGCGCGACCATCCTCTTGCAGGGCGATTCGATCACCGACGCCGGCCGAAGCCGAGAGACGCAGGACACCGCCAACGACTTCGCCATGCTCGGCAACGGCTACGCCAAGCTCATCGCCTATGGCCTGCTCTCCAAGCACGCGGACATGGAACTGAAGATCTACAACCGCGGCATCTCCGGCCACAAGGTCCCCGACCTCGATGCGCGCTGGGACAAGGACTGCATCAACCTCAAGCCCGATGTCGTCTCGATCCTCATCGGCGTCAACGATATGTGGCACAAGATGAACGGCAACTACGCCGGCACGGTCGAGTCGTATGAGACCGGATACAAGGCGCTGCTCAAGCGGACGAAGGAAGCGCTGCCTAACGCGCAGTTGATCGTCTGCGAGCCGTTCGCATTGCGCTGCGGCGCGGTGAAGGACACGTGGTTCCCCGAGTTCGATCAGCGTCGCGCCGGCGCGAAGGCGGCGGCCGAGTCGGTCGGCGCGGTGTTCGTGCCGTTCCAGACGATGTTCGACGACGCGGTCAAGGCTGGCAGCGCCCCGGAGTTCTGGGGCAAGGACGGCGTACACCCCAGCGCCCAGGGCGCGGCGTTGATGGCGATGCGCTGGCTGGGTGACACCGGGCTGGCGTAAAGCAGGGTGCCCGACGGGATTGACCCCGAGCGTCGCCCGGCTATAATGCCTGATTGACAACTGAACTGCCTTGATCAAGAGTGACCGAGGGATTGGGCCCGTTGACGTCACCGCAACCGCGTTTGCTTGGCAAGCGAGAGGTGCGAATTCCCGCCTCGCCTGTGAAACGGTGGGGGCAGATCAAGAGCGGCCGGCTCCACGGCGTTTTCCGCTTGACGACCCGACCCTCTTGCCCTGCGAGAGGGTTTTTTGATTGGGGCAGGGAGGGGGGGGGGG